>CAYNDW010000615.1:0-2872 GCA_964395375.1 uncultured Cytophagia bacterium | reverse complement strand
CGATCGTGCCGGGCTTGCCGACCGAGCCGGAGAAAAGCGTGGGCTTGGCGCTTTATTCCGCCAACGAACGCACGCGCGCGGTGGGCAATGCGACGACCACGCAAGTCGGCCCGAAAAAGAGCGTGCTCAAATTGGATTTCACCGGCGATCCGGCAACAAAATATTTTGCCGAGATTACGAGCTTGCCCGTTGCGCCGCTGCAAGTTTTTCTTTCCGGTGAAGAAAGCGGCAAAGCGGTGTTGCGCAGCGCGTTGCAGAAGGATCAATCCTGCGGCGCGATTTTTAGCGACACGGCCGAAGGCACGCGTTATGAGATCGCGGTCAAAGAAGGAAAATTTTTATTGCAGCAGCGCGAGTTGAATTTTCTCATTCAAGGCGTGAACGGCGTGATGATGCAAGAGCGCGGCATGGAACAGTATTCGGAAGCTTCCGCGCGCGCGATGCTGTGGATCGTCAAACAAGTCGTGCAATGGGAGCGCGGCCTGGCGTTGCAAAACCACGGCACGCGCATGGACACCGCGAAGGTCGATTTCTTTTATGCCGAAACTCGGGCCGACGGCAAGGAGCGCGCATATTCCGGCGAAGACGTGACGTTGGATTTTGTGAAAGACGATATTCACGGCAAAATGAAATTGCGCAACGGCACGCCGCAGAAATTGCATTATGCGCTCTTCTATTTTTCGGAGGCATATGGCGTGCTTATGCTGCGAAACGACGAGATCATTCCCGGGCCGGAAGAAGTCACCATCTATGGTGAGAGCGAGGAGGATTACTTCCACCTCGAAGACGAGGTCAATGCCTCGCTGGAAAGTTTCAAACTCATTCTTAGCACGGAACGCGTCGATGGTTTTCTCTTGGAGCAGGAAGGTCTGGAACTGGGCGAAATTCTGGCGACGCAGCGCGCGATTGGCAACGTGAAGCCCAGCAAGAAATATGAGAATGAATGGTTCACGAAAAACCTGCGCATAAAAGTCGTGCGCCAACTCAATCAAGAGGGCGCGAAAGACGCGGCGTTGGCCAAAGGGCAAATCGTGATCAAGAAGCATCCCAAGCTGAAAGCGAATTTGAGCATGAGCGCCGCAGCGAGCAAGTCGCCCACGCGCGGCGTTGGCAGCGCGCCGGATTTTTACAAAGCCTTCGAACGCGAGGGCATGCAACTGTTCAATTTCGCCGCCGGCACACGCGGTGACAGTGAAAGCGTCTTGGAATTAACCGATATTGAAAACGTCGAGGCGCTGAAGGAGAACCCGCTCGAAATCGAGATGAATGTTCCGCTCGCAAAAGGCGAAGCCATTCTGCCGATCGTGTTCGACGGCGAGCATGCCATGCTCGGCGGCGACGTGTCGCAAGATGAGCAAGGCAACACGCATATCAGCATCAGCGAGATTCCAGAGATGCCGGACAATCAGCGCAGCGTGGGCCGCGCGCTGAAGATGTATTTCGTCAAAACCTATTTGAAGCAGGATAACGTGAACATGCTGCGCTGGGTGGAGTTCAAACCCGAGGGCAAATTCGAGCAGCACAAAACTTTTCTCGCCGATAAAGTGAGCGCCGCGCAGAATATTCTGCTGGTGGTTCACGGCATCATCGGCAACACGGAAACCATTCTCAAAGAGTTGGTGATCGGCGCCAAGCTGCAGGAAAAGTTCGACCTCGTGTTGAGCTTCGATTATGAAAACCTCAAAACCCCGATTTCGGATACGGGGCTTGATCTCAAAAAGAAATTGGAAGCCGCGGGTATTGGCGACAACGACAACAAGAAGCTCACCGTCTTGGCGCATTCGATGGGCGGCTTGGTTTCGCGTTGGTGCATCGAGCGCGAAGGCGGCAATCGCATGGTCGATCATTTGGTGATGTGCGGCACGCCGAATAACGGCTCGCCTTTCGGCAAAGTCGAGCTGGTGCGCAAGCTCATCAACACGCTCACGGTGTTGACCATGAATTATTTTCCGGCGCTGATTCCATTCAACGGCGCGATCATGCTCGCGTTGAATCGTTCGAAGAAGATCACGCCCACGTTGGAGCAAATGGATGCGGGATCGGAGTTCATCAAAAACCTCAACAGCAGCAGCGACCCCGGCGTGCGCTATTCGATTCTCGCGGGCAATGTGGAAGAGTATAACGATCCCGCGGATCACGGCTTTGCCAAGCTGCTCGCGAAAACCGGCAAGAGCGTACTCTTCACCGCGATGTTCGGCAACTCCGCGCACGACATTGCGGCGAGCGTGGACAGTGTGCTCGGAATCGACGCGGCGCGCAATCCCATGCCCAAGCGCATGAACGTGCCCTGCCATCATTTGAATTACTTCTTTTCCGAGGTGGGACAGAAAGCGCTGCTCGGCGTGGAATGGTGAGGCGTGCCGGGTGGGCAAGAAGTGGGCGTAAATAAAAAGACCAGCGGCAGCATGCCGTTGGTCTTCATTTCATGAAAGCGAGAATCTTGTTGTGCCGCGACATGAATGCCGCAATGCGCAAGCTTGTGGATCAACCGCCGCTGCCGCGTGTTTGGCCCGGCGTGTCGCGGCCGCTGCCAAATTTGATTTCGTAGGATTGGTCGCCGGCCGCGCCGGTTACCGTTCCCACTTGTTGCCCGGAGACTTTATCTCGGACGATCCAAACCTGGCCGAGCGCGGTGTTTTGCTGCGAGGATTGCTGCGGCGGCAATTCCACGACGAGATTCTCTTTGCCGCCGACATCCACGGCGTAAACGAGCGCATCAAAACGGAAGGCGCTCACGTTTGCAAACGTAATCGTACCGCTTGTTGCTGCCATGCTCCACCTCCTGAAATTAGGTTTGACGCTTGAACGTTTATTGGATATACTCGTTGTGGATTGGTTTGTAACTCCCCTCAAGCTGTCATTCTGGAAGAAC
>CAYNDW010000614.1:0-4397 GCA_964395375.1 uncultured Cytophagia bacterium | reverse complement strand
GCCAGCCTGCATCAATGCGTCCCAGATCGGCTGCGCTTTTACCGCGGGGATGCTTACCAGCCTCGGCGCCTTCGTTGTAATCTTGGGATTGCTCGCATTCGGCCGGCGCAAATCGAAAAATGATTTGCAAAAGTGAGCGCACTATTCTACATTGGCCGCGTTTTAAAACGACCTCCACCCCACAGGAACGAAACACCCACCACAGCGATTAACGGGATCGCTTTCGGTTCAGTGAGCGAACTAGGATTGCACCGCACGAACTATTCTTCCCCCAAAGCGTTCGAGGTGAATATGCGCCGAGACGATCGGTTCGAGCGGAACGGTATGCGCGGATTAAATAGGACTGCGAAGGAGATGAAACTTGATGAAGTTGCATGAAATTCTCTCGGAAGATTTGATCAAAGTGCCTCTGGCGAGCCGAGAGAAAAGACAGGTCATAGAAGAAATGGTCGAAATGCTGGCCACCGCGCATCGCATTAAGAGCAAAGACGAAGTGCTCAAGGCGATTCTCGATCGTGAAGCCTTGATGAGCACGGGCGTGGGCGACGGCGTCGCGATACCGCATGGTAAAGCGGACGCAGCGCCGGAAATCGTGGCCGCGCTTGGCATTGCCCGAGCGCCGGTGGATTTTGACGCGATCGACGACAAGCCCGTTAATCTGGTGTGGCTCTTGGTCGGCCCGCCCAATCAAACCGGCCCGCATTTGAAAGCGTTGAGCCGCATTTCACGCTTGGTCCACAAACGCGATTTTCGTGAACGGCTGGCAATGGCCATCAGCGCAGCCGACGCGTTCGGCGCCATCAGCCGTGAAGAAGAATTGATTCACGAAATTTGATTTGACCTCCCGCGAGCACTTTTCCCCATGTTAAGCAAGAATGATCTGAAATCCATCGCCCGCCTCACGCAAAAAAAATATCGGATCGAAGAGCAGAAATTTCTAGCCGAAGGCGGGCGCCTCTGCGAAGAGGCGCTGCAATCCGGCTGGGAGATTGAACAGATCATTTATTGCTCCTCGTTTCTGCATTCGCTGCGCGCGCGCCAGGCCTTGAAGCTTGCGCATCAACGCCAGATTCCGACCGCGGAAGTGGCGAGTGAAGATTTCGTCGGCATTTCGGATACGGTCAATTCCCAAGGCATCGTTGCGGTCGTGCATCGCCGCGCGCAGCAAGTCGATCCGCTGGAGCATATGCGCGGCGTGCCGCGTTGTTTGTGGGTGGGCATTGAGAAATTGCACGATCCCGGAAATCTCGGAACCATTCTCCGCACCGCGGATTGGCTCGGCGTGGACGGCATCATCGTTGGGCCGAATTGCGTGGAAGTTTTCAATCCCAAAGTCGTGCGCGCGAGTATGGGTTCCGTGTTTCGTTTGGCGCTTCACGAGCAGGATGATTTCCCGGCGCTGCTTAAAAAATTCCAAATGTTCGGCGCGGTGCTTTACGGCGCGGATCAGGGCGGCGATTTTCCTTATACCACGCTCCGCTTTGCTTCGAAAAAAATGCTCGTGCTCGGCGACGAGATCGAGGGCATCTCGCAGAACGTAAAAGACATGATTCAACATCGCGTCTCGATTCCCAAGCGCGGCGGCGGCGAGTCGCTGAATGTTGCCATTGCCGCTGCGATTCTATTGGCTGAAATGTGTCGGTGAAAGATCATGACTGATCACCTTACCGCCTCCCCTGCATCAAAATATCCCTCCCTTTCCAGCGTGGGCTGGGTTCTCTTTTTTAGCGGCATTCCGTTTCTAGCCGTCGGCTTTCTGTTTCAAATTACTTTGACCAAATGGTTTCTGCTGCTCGGCGAGGTGACCTTGCTTTTGCCCGCTTACTTTTTTTTACGGCGCAAAGGTTATAACGTGCGCATCGTGTTCCGCCTCAATCCCGTGAGCAAACGTCTCATCCTCTTGAGCTTTTCGATCGGCCTCGGGGTGACCGTGTTGGCATTGGAACTCGAGCGCATCATCGGTTCGTTCATTCCGTTTCCCGAACATTTAGAAAATCAAATGAAAGCCTCGTTGCTCGGCCAAAACTGGTTGGATTGGGTTGTTATCATTCTCGCCACCGTGGTGTGCGCCGGCGCCTTCGAAGAAATGCTCTTTCGCGGTTTCGTGCAAAATGCGTTTGAACAAAAGCATCAGCCGCTGTTTGCCGTCTTGAGCACGGCGATTTTGTTCGCCGCGGTGCATCTCGCGCCGTGGTGGTTTCTGCAAATGATCTTCGTCGCCATGTTCCTCGGCGTGCTTGCTTGGCGCAGCGAGTCGATCATTCCGAGCGCCATCATTCATGCGCAAAACAATGGCATTGCCATTTTACTGCTCTACTTTGGCGAGGACCGTTTAGGTGTATGGTTCAATTGGAACGGTCACATTCATCCCGCGATTCTGCTCGCCGCACTAGCCACGCTTGCCTTGGGTTTGCATTTATTCTTCCGCTTTTGTGAAGAAGAAACACCGATTCCCACATTGCTGAACACACCGTTGATGTGAAGCTGGTTGCTCGTTGCTCGTTGCTTGTTCCATAAGCCGGACGAGCCGGAACCAAGCAAAAGCAACCGCGAATGATCACCTCTGTGTCACCTTGATTATTCAGCGGCGAGCAACCAGTAACCAGCAACCAGCACCAGCCCTTTCCGCATTCCCCCCCATTTGACTCTACTTTTACACGAACGATTTAAACAATTAACGTTTCATTTGCGAATACGGTTGGATTAGTTTATGCTTCGGCAATCTCTTGTCGGAGCAAGAGTTCGCCGACTGAGATCATGGGTAGCTATCATGAATCGAATTATCATGCTCAACGACGACCTCGAGTCCCAAATGCGGATGTATTTGGCGCTATGCCCGCGTTATCGGATCGAAATTGCGGAAAACGAAGTGTCGCTGATGCGCCTCATTCGTCGCAAGCGGCCGACGCTGTTGATGTTGGATGCGAATCATAGCCGGCTTTCCTTTAATGGCAAATCGCCGGGCCGCTTGATCGAGAAGATCAAACAAAAATATCAAAGCCTGCACGTCTTGGCGATCGTCAAAGACGGCGACGAACATTTTGGCCACACACTGCAAGAACGCGGCGCCGACGGCTGGGTCGATCACATGATCGAAGGCGAAGACTTGCTCCATCAAGTGGATCACGTTTTGAGCTTTGCGCCGCAGTATCAGCCGGAATTTGAAATAGAGGCGGAAGCGGAGGAAGCCGAGGCCTGATCTTTTTTCGCCGTGGCTCAATCCGTTTCAACACGTTCGTTTCGCTTCGCATATTTTTTAACCCCAAGAGCAGCGCCTGGTTGCTCTTGGGGTTTTTATTTTTGCAGAAGACCGCGCGAATAATCTTTCACCTTTATTGCTTTGTTCACTATCGAGCACGGCTCGTGCGCCGCCGGAAATTGCCTTGCATTTGCTTGGGCCGTTCTCTATTTTTTCTTCCAATAAAGCCCGCCGCTTTGATTAAACCAGCTTCGCATTCACTCAATTCAAGGTGATCTCGCATGAGAAGATTATGCGCTCTTCTGCTCTCCGCTTTGTTTACCATTTCCCTTTTCGCGACGCCACAAAACCCCAACAACGCTTCGTCGGATCGGCAAAGTTGGTGGATTTTTTTTAATGACAAAGGCCCGCAGGCTTTGTCGAAAACTTCCGCGCTTAAACAAGAAGCGGAGCAAAAGCTCACGCCGCGCGCATTGGAACGCCGCGCGAAAATGCGCGCGCAAGCCGAAGTGATTGATGAAACCGATTTCGCTTTATATCAACCGTACCTCGACGAGCTTGCGAAATTAGATTTGGCGCCCGTGGTTGAATCGCGCTGGCTCAATGCCGTCAGTGTTTCCGCGTTGCCGGAGCAAATCGAAACCGCAAAAAAACTTTTTTTCGTCAAAGCCGTGCGGCTGGTCGCGCATTTAAAGCTGCCGCCCACGCGCGAAGCTAAAGCCGATGAAGTCGCTTTGCCCAAAGTGAACGGGCCGCATCGTTATGCCTATGGCACCTCGCTTTCGCAAATGAATCAAATCGTCGCGACGACGCTGCACGACGCGGGCATCACTGGACGCGGCGTGCTGGTGGGCATGATGGACAGCGGCTTTGAATGGCAAACGCACGAAGCGTTCGCGCAACTCAAAGTCGTGAAGGAAAGAGACTTCATCAACGATGACGACGTGACGCGCAATGAAGCCAACGACTCCGGCGGACAAGATACGCACGGCACGGAAACGCTTTCGACGATTGCCGGATTTCTTCCCGGCCAATTGATCGGCCCAGCTTTCGGCGCAAGATTCTTGCTGGCAAAAACGGAATACGTACCGACCGAGACGCATGCCGAAGAGCAATATTGGGTCGAAGCCATGGAATGGATGGAAGCGCAAGGCGTGGATATGACTTCGACCTCGTTGGGTTATAGCACCTTTGACGC
>CAYNDW010000613.1:0-4413 GCA_964395375.1 uncultured Cytophagia bacterium | reverse complement strand
ATGCCGACTCCGTGCAAACGTGGGGCGCAAACTTCGCGCGCCGCATTCCGCGCAAGCGCGAGGAAAGTTATTGGGCGCCGGTTAGCCGCGACCTCGGTTTCTTTGGGCAATTGAAGCCCGCGTATTACGGCCATCTCGCAGGCCTGCGCGATTTGCAACACGGCGGCATGATCGAATTCAAACCTTTCACGCTCACCGGCGGCATCAAAGAGTTCGAGAAGGCGTTCGAACGCAAGCTCGATTTCGGCGCGGATGCGAAGGTGCATCTCACGCCGAATCTCACCGCGGACTTGACGCTCAATACGGATTTTGCGCAGGTGGAGAGCGATCAAGAGCAAGTCAATCTCACGCGCTTCGATCTCTTCTTTCCCGAGAAGCGCGAGTTCTTTTTAGAAAACGCGGACGTGTTTCGCGTGGGCGAGCGCGTGTTGGATTTCGAGCCGCCTTCGACACTGCTCTTCTTTAGCCGCAGCATCGGCTTGACGGACAATGGCGAGGCCGTGCCCATCACAGGCGGCGCGAAAGTCACGGGCAAGATCGGCAACTATGAAGTCGGCATGTTGGAAGCGCTCACCAGCCGCGTGAGCTATCGCGACGATAACGACACCGACGAAGAGGGCGACGACAAGCTCATCGACTTGCCGCGTCAGAATTTTTCCGTGCTGCGCGTGAAGCGCGACATTCTTGCGAAGTCCTCCATCGGCGTAATTGCCACGAGTAAAGATTTGTGGGATAACGTGATCGAGCGCAATGCGCAGTCACGCGCGCTTTTAAGCAGCACGCGCGAAGAGAATCGCGTGTTCGCCGCGGATGTGAATCTCGCGTTTGGCACGGGCACGCGCTTCACCGGCTTTCTCGGCAAATCGCAAACGAGCGGTTTAGAAAAAAAAGATTGGGCCGGCACGGCGTTCCTCAGCCACGAGCGCGACCGCTGGGGGGTGAGTCTGGAATACAGCGACATTCAAGAAAACTTCGAGGCGCAACTCGGCTTCATTCAACGCAACGGCGTGCGCAAGGCTCGCGCGATTCCCTATCTCTCGCAACGTTGGAAGCGTGGCCCGATTCGGCAAACGTGGTTCTTCAACAGCTTTCATTATATCACGGATCAACACAACAACCTCGCCACGCGCACGTCTTTCAACGGCTTGTTCAATCTCTTTCGCAATGGCAGCGAATTGTTCGTGACCACGCTCGCAACGTTTGATGATCTCGACGAGTCGTTCGAATTGCGCGACGGCGTGGAAGTGCCAGTGGGCGCGTACTCGTTTCGCAGCTTTCTCGCGGAGTATAATTCCGACAAGAGCAAGCGCGTGGCCTTGAAAACCACAGTGAATGCAGGCGAATTTTATAGCGGCAATCTCGCCTCATTCGGCGGCGGCATACTGGTGCGGCCCAATGCGAATTTTTCGCTGGAGTTGAATTACACGCGCAATCAAGTTGATCTGCCGGTCGCGACCGGCAAGTACGGCACGAACCTCGGCCTTGCGCGCGTGATCTATTCGTTCACGCCGCGTTTGTTCGCCAAAGCATTCACGCAATACAACAGCGACGACGAGCGCTTTCGCCTCAATATGCTGGTGAATTGGATTCATCGCCCCGGCAGCAATTTCTTTTTGGTGTATAACGAAGAGCAAGACACGAGCGGAGCAAGCTGGCGCGGCCGCAATCGCACGCTGCTCGCGAAGTTCAATTATTTGGTGGGATGGTGAGCACGTAGTAGCTCCTTCAGGAGTCGAACACGTGAGAGGGATGCACAAATAAATTGTTGCGGCTCAAACTAGATCACTGGCAGATTGCCGGCCGGGAGCATCAAAACTCATTAGAACGGCAATTCAACCTCTTCTTGATACCTTCCGGCAAAAGCAAGGTCGTCCTCAAGAAAAAGGCGAAGGGCGTAGTCTGTAGCGTTGCTTAACTTGGAGGTATCCAAAGCTAAGGTACTATTTGCCATGTAGCGCTCGTCGTTCCAAACATATTTTGCGCCGTCTGCGATTTGAGAAAGTTCGACGCGAATTTTGAAAGGCCCGGGAGTTTTTGTGCTCGTATTAAAATTGAACCGTGCTTGTGTGCTGCTTAAGGCGGCCGACTCAACAAAAGACCAGTGTTTGAAAAACAAATTGGAATCAGCCAAACCGATGTGCTTCAACCAGCGTGACCGTGTCATCGGCGGAAGCAAGTACAACAGGGTCTCATATTCCGCCTGGCTTCTGCACCAAATAAACCGCAAAGTCTCCAAGTCCATGCGTTGCGGCACGAGCACTTCCGCATGGCGATGATACACAATTTTATCGCGGTCCACAGGTTCGAACCAACTGTCGTGATACACAAGATCAAATGGAATCTGCCGGAAACTATCGGCATCGGTCCTGGGCGTAGTAGCGCCTTTTGCCAAATTGCCGTCGGTGAAGAGAGTTTGAGCGCGACAAAGCACGCTTTCTGCATCAAAAAGGAAGTACACGGGAACAGGGCAGTGAGCGCCGCCCAACAATCTATCAGCTTTGGGGCGGAAGCCTTCATTTCGGTATTGGGTGGGAGTGCGCGGGCGAAAATAAAGCCGGACAAAATCTTTGTGGCGTTCTTCCGTTCGTTCGAGAATTTCCGGGCTAGCGCCATTCACCACCATTTGATGGGAAACAAGCGCCCGCGTGCGGCTCAAGAGTTCATTGCCGCGCAAGACATTAACCGCGTTCCGAATGTCGGTAAAATGAAACAAGAAGCTTGGCCACCACTTTTGTGCCGGGCTTAACCACGCCGCATTTTTCAGCGCATTGAGGTGCGCACGAATCGCGGCGGCGTCTGGTTTTTCCCCGTTCTTCATATGCGTTGCAAGTTTTCGACAGAAAGAACTTTTCCATTTTTGATCGAGCGTGGGACAAACTGCAATCCCATGGCAAAACGATTCGTCTTCGTAAGCTCGCGCGTCAATGCCACCGGCTTGAGGTAAGGAAGGTGACTCATGAGGGCCAAAACGTGCTGCGCATTGCGGTCAAGGCCCGCAGGCAACATGCCCTCCATGCTAAAACCAGCGCCGCGAATGTGTTGCCAGAGATCTAAAAGCGCTTCACGCGGAATGAAAGCAGAGGCATGTTTGTCTATAAATAAAATGCCGTCTTCGGGTTCTTTCTGCATTGTGGCCGAAAACGAAACCTTGCCGTCTAGAGATGAAAAATCATTCTGCTTCTGCAGCAGCGCCGCCAAATCTTCCCAAATTTCGATAAAACCCAAAGCTTCCGGTTCGTTTCTCAACCAGGTCTTTATTGCATTGGGATCCCGGTGTTCCGGTGCGTGAATCTCGGGGCGGTAGACATGGATAAAAATTTTAATCGGCAGTTCCTTCAAATGGCGCTCCATGATCGGCTTCACGACCTTCTCCCAATCCAACTCGCCGTTGCCGCAACCGAGCAAGGGAAAGGAAATGGAAGTGATGCCCAAGTTCGCATAGGTTTGCGCGAACTTCTGCAAGCCGGTTTCAATATATTCCGCGGTCGAAGGATTGCGCCAATGTTTCTTTGTGGGAAAATTCAAAATCCACTTGTGCGGCGTTTTGTAGAGCCAGAGCTGGCCCACTTGAAACTGGCCGCGCTCGCACAATTGCTGATAGCGCTCAAACATCTCAGGATAGATGTGCTTGAACTCTTTGGCTATGCCTTTGCCCATAACGCCTACAGTGTTGACTGTGTTAACTAAAACAAGCGCCGGGCTTTGAAAGAGATCGGTGGCAACGTAGATGATCATGTTGTAGCCTCCTTTTACGTGGCACAACTTTACTTTGAAGCATTAACAATATACTGTTGGAAAATTGATTTGCAAGCCCTTCGTTGAGCTGGCGTTATATTCTCCAGACCCTCTCTTGCCAATGAAAGCAAAAATCCCTACACTGTTTTCATCAACAAAAAAAAATGCTTCGAATTAGTGAAGTCGGACTTGCGCGAAAGGTGTTGGGTAAAATTGAAAAACTGTTTGCGCAAATCCGGCTTCGCCCGTTTGTACTAAAAGCGGAGGTGCATTCTGGCAACGGTTCATGGCAGTTATGATGCGATCATTGTCGGCGCGGGGCCGGCAGGCGCGACTGCGGCATTGTATGGCAAGCGGCATGGTCTAAAAACTCTTTTGCTGGATAAAAACCGTTTTCCGCGCGATAAAGTTTGCGGCGACGCGATCTCCGGAAAAAGTTTGCGCGTGTTGCGCGAGCTGGATTTGGAGCGCAAGCTACGCCTCGAGCCGCAAATGGAGGCGCACGGTGTGCTCTTCTCCGCGCCGAACGGCAAGATCGCGCGCATTCCGTTCACGCCGCCGGCGGCGAAGCGGCAGAGCATGGGTTATGTGTGCCGCCGCGTGGTGTTTGATAACGTGCTCTTCACTGCTGCAAAGGCCGCAGCCACGGAGTGCTTGGAAGAATTTGTGGTGGATCGC
>CAYNDW010000612.1:0-4418 GCA_964395375.1 uncultured Cytophagia bacterium | reverse complement strand
GCGCGTTGCGCGCTTTGCGATAAACCGCGGTGCTCCAAATATCGGGCGCGGCCGTGTGCTGTGCTTCGTTGTTCACGATTTGCACGCGCGGATCAACGGACCAATCCGCGCCCAGGCTCGGGCCGGTGCGATTGAAATCATCCGAGGTCACACTCAACGGCGAAGTGGTCGCGAAGATCACATTGGAGAGATTCGAAACGTTGTTCGCCTCGTCCGCGGATTTGATCGCGAAATAATAGGTGGTGTTGCTTTGCAGATTGCCGATGATGGCAACTTCAATCGTGCCCGCCGGATTCGGCGCGCCGAGGCCCGCGACGTGCGTGGCCGCGTTGAAGTTGCCGCTGTTGATGGGAGCAATAGCATAGCGCACGTCATAAGAACGCGCGGTGCCGTTCGTGCCGTCATCGCCGGGCGCGCTCCAACTCAAGGTTACGCTCGAAGAAGTGAAAGAAGCGATCGCCAAATCCGCAATGGCCGAAGGCGGCGTGGTATCCGAAGCGCGCGCGAGATGCACGTCATCCACGCCGTCCGTGGTTGCGCCGTGCACGAGCATGCCGGCATATTGCGTGGCCGTGTTGCCTTGCAGCTTGTTGATGTCGGTCAACGTCGCATCAAATTGGCCGTTGATATACGTGGTGAAATGATGGCCGCCCGCATCCGTCGTCCACTCCACGCGCATCTCATCACCCGCTTGCGGCGGCGTGGTGATTTGTCCCGCAATGCGTTGAATCTCCGCACCGGGCACGCCATTGAGCAACGTCCACAAACGCACGTCAGGCCCGTTGCGAAACACCATGTAGCCGCTCGCGCTCGTCGTCGTGTTATCGAGCATCACCGCGGCGGAAGTAAAGTTGCGGCCCGTCGCATCGGAGAGGCTGCCGAATTTAAACTCGAGCAGATTGGGATTGACGATCACGGTGGGAATCGCGAGATGATTATTCCACGCATCGTTCGTGGAAGTATTCACGAGCTGATTGCTCTGCACTTGAAAACCGGGATGCGTTGACCAGCTCGCGGAGAGCGTGCCGCTGTTGAAATCATCGAAGAAATCATTTACGCTGCCGTTGCCTTGCAGGGCGTTGAACCATTCCTGCGCCATGATTTCATAACCCGCGTCGTTGGGATGTTTGTCGTCCGCCATCAACGTGGTTTGCCAATTCGTTTCGGCAAGAATGCGGCCGGCAATATCCACGAGCGCCACGTTCTGCCCGCTCGCGACTTTACTGCTCACCAACGCGGGCAAGAGCGCGTTCAAACTTTCCGTCGCGGGTTGCTTGTTGTCGCGGCGCGGAATGGTGGTCGAGAGATACGTTTTCGCCGCGGGATTTTGCGCGAAGATCGCGTCGAGAATCGTGTCGACCTCATCGCGCACGCGCGTGGCGCTCTCATTGGAAGTAATATCGTTTGTGCCGATTTCGAGCAGGATCAAATCCGCCGGATGCGCGGTGAGATAGTTGGTCACTTGCAGATCGTGCGCTAAGATGCCCGGATGGCCTTCATGATCTTTATCGGGCAGCGCCGTGCCGAATTGCAAACCGCCGACAAAGTCAAACGAGACGTTGGCATTGGTGAGCAAGTTATACAACGGCAAGCGATAGCCCGAGCCGTCGGTGGAGCCGACGCCTTCGGTGATCGAATTGCCTAAAGGCATGATGCGCGTTTGCGCAAGCAGATTGCCGGCACACAACATCACCGCCAACATCGCCCGCGTGCACCATTGCGTCCGTTGCACCGGCTTCATCCACCAGCCGCGAAATCCATTTGCGAAAGTACCCACGATTTTCTCCCGTTGAGTGAAAGGGTCGAATCTTGTTTGTCTGAGTGCCCTCCTCTTCCATGTCATTCCGCAGGAATCTTTTTCAGCGCCGGCGACAAAGCTCATTGCGAGTGTTGTGCCCAGCGCGAGGGAAGGTTCTTCCAGAATGACAGGTTGAGGAGTTGTTTATTCTAAAAGAAAACACGAAAGCAATTAACGTCTGCGTTTTACGCAAAGCCGATGCCATGTCGTAGCCGTGCGACAGTGGCCCATTCGCGCTCCAATAATCAGCCCTTTAGCCGGCTCTTGTGACGCGATTGTTTCAAAGTGATCTGCTCTGAGAAAGGCGCAGTGTTTCAGGATTGAACAAGAGGAGACGGAAGTGTGGGAGGGAAAGGCCGCGGCTGCGAAGCGGTTCGAGCATTGAAAATTTAGAATTGAAAATTTTCAATTGCCCATTTAAAATGCTTCTGCTTTCTGGAAACGTCGGTGCAAGTGAAACTCTGTTTCAATATTTTTATGTGCGAAGGTGGGGGATTGGAAGATGAATTTAGTTTTGTAGCGTACGCAGAGGCGTTGCTATTTCCGTCGTCTTGATGTTGGCCTCTTAGTAGAGGTTTTCTTAGATTTTTTATGATCACTTGGCCGAAGACGCCGCCCCGGAACCTTTACGATCACTAGCCAACGAGGGTCTGTCTCGCCCTGTCGAACAATACGTGCAGGATGAACGAGGGTTGAGATATGAGGTGTCCCGCTCTTCCTAACCTCCGTTTGGTCGAGGACGAGAAGCAAGCCGAGGCGAATGCTCACGTTCTGGTAATCAGAGGCTTGAGCAGCATAACTCCTCTCAAGGCCATCAAATGAGCAATCTGCATCCTCCCTTTTGACTTCCACCACGAGTCGCTCCCCGCCCAACTTGAACCGCACATCTGCTCTGCCTCCGCCGACGTTGGACACCTCAATCTCAATGCTGCCGCTTGAAGCAGAAAACATGAACTGGTGGTAGTCGATCTGGAGATCAGCTTCATTGGGCAAAGTTCCGTCATCTGTTTCAAAAAGATAGGCGACGCTCGGTGCATGCCCTTTGGTCATTTCCAAGCGGCTGTTAAGGAATCTGAGCGTCCAAAGAAGGACTACGCGAAAAAGAATCTTTCCGTTTGGATTGTCCTTAAAATCGGGATGATTTGAAACAGCTTGAATGCAGCCATTGAAAATATCTACCTCCGAGGCCCCCATGCTGTTTAAATGCAACGACTGTGAATCTTCTATAGCGGCCAACATTTCTGACTTGCTCTCAGCCGGAATCTTGGTCTGCTCTATAAGGGCGACGACCGAGGGCCGTGCGGTCGTCGCCTCAGGAGGGCGCGCTCGGATAGCCTCAGCGATGAACGCGTCCACTCGTTGAGACAATTCACGCGCTGCCTTTGCCCATTCGTCCTCAGTATTCTGCCGGAGCCATGTCTTAAGTGCATGGGCTTGGCCTTCGTGGCGAACAAGAGCATTCTCGATTCTTGGCCGCACAATGGCTTCGATGCCGCCGCTGCTTGAACGTTTGAGAACGCTTCTGCTCGCAACATAAGATGCGACGACATGTTGCTTCACAACCACGGCAGGTTCCCACCAACTCGCTTCTTCAAGCTCGGCCGACAATCTTCGAAGACTGAGCGCGAGCATATTCCAGCAAGTTCTTTCCACATGCCGAGTACCGAGCCAGGGAGAATCGGATTCATTTGTGTGCCAAGCGTCCATTTGGAACGCATCATCGGCGATGGATGAAGCGATCTCACTCAGGCGCTCGGGTTTTTCCCCGCGTGAGAAAGCGTCCAGGACATCGAGGCAGTGAGCATACGCAGCAGCGTCGGGCCGCTGCTCGCGTCGCTCCGCAGAAACGCCAAACCAATCGCGAGCGGCATTGAAAGCTTCTTTGGCCTTGCCTTGGTCGTTCGTCTCAAGTCCATCGGTGAGCCTTGCCATTCCAAGCTCGAAAGCGGCCTCGTCGTCGGCACCTTCAACGTCGGCAAGGTTGCGGAGGTGTTTTACAAGCTCGGCCTCACGCCAATGGCAATACGCAACTCCCATGATTTTGGCAGCCCGAGCAAGAAATATTGGATCGTCGCCGCTTTGGACGCCGAGCAAGAATGCGAGCACCTGGAGTTGTCGCCTGCGTTCGGCTAACGCCCAGCGAAAAGCTCCATCAAGGGCGGTAGCTCTGGCCATTGGCATTAACGCCGAGTCGGAAGCAACGGCCAGGAAGCGAGTGAAACATCGGTCGTCACCATCGCCGGGCAAAGGTCTGGACTCGTCTAACAGATCAACAGCCTCAATTAACACGAAGTCGTCATGGGCGACCTCGACGCAACGACAGATGAAATCCGTGGCCGATATTTTTTCGGACTCTAATGTATCTGTAAGTGCGGATAGCGCCAACCGCAGGAATTCAGGCATCAACCGCCCACTTCCGATTTCCGACGCGACGCTCAAAAGAGGCATCCACCCTCCGAAGAGACCGATCGTCGGGTTCTCGCCTCTTTTAAGCGTAGCCACCAAAGTCGTTTCGAATGGGTGCATAGATGTCAAATTTTCCTTCCTACCAAAGAGCGGCTTCACCTCTAGCCCAAGTTCGACACTTGTAAGTTTTTTTCGGGTGGCCTTCAACATAGAC
>CAYNDW010000611.1:0-4424 GCA_964395375.1 uncultured Cytophagia bacterium | reverse complement strand
GCAAAAAATATGTCTACGAACATGGCGATGGCCCCTTCTCCTCGCGCACGGTGGCCTATGTCGTGGCGTATCGCGGCAAGTTTTTAGGGCTGGAGTTTCGCACGATCAATGAATTGAACGAAGTGCAGAAACGTATCTTAGCTTCGTTTACGATTGCGGCGGAATAAGGCCTGCCCCCAAGCACGTGTCATTCCGAAGGAATCTTTTTTAGTGCTCGGCGTCGACTCCAGCGCTTAAAAAGATTCCCACTGAATGACAAGCGCTTAGAAGCACGCTCGGCTTTTCAAAGAACTTTGACGTGACCTCGCGCCTCCTCGTATAATATTACTCTGGAAAAACTATCACGTCCGTGAAGATCTTAATGGTCAAATGTGAATTGACAATTGACCATTGACAATTTTTTGGTTGCGGTTACAGTCGCGCTATGAAAAACGGTTCATACCTTTTCCCTCCCGCCAATATCTTTCGGCGCGTCAATCGCGAATGGTTGATCAACCTCGCCGGCGGCCGGGCTTTGCTGTTGGAACTGGCGCATCCGTTGGTTGCCGCGGGTGTGGCGCAGCACAGTCAGTTTCAACAATATCCCCTGCGGCGCTTGTGGCGGACATGGACTGTTATGACGCAAATTATTTTCGGCAAGCAAGCAGAGCAACGTCGCGCATTGGAAGCTTTTCACGGATGCCATGTGCAAGTACACGGTCGTTTGCCGAGGGCCGAAGGGCAGTATCCGGCGGGCCGTACCTATGACGCGCACGATCCGGAGTTGAAGCTGTGGGTGTTGGCCACCTTGATTGATTCCGCATTAGTGGCGTATGAAAGTTTGGTCACACCACTCCATTGCGAGGAAAGAGAGGAATATTACGAAGAAAGCAAGCGCGTCGCAGAACGGCTCGGCATTCCCGCCTGCATAATGCCGAAGGGTTATAATGAATTTGAGAAATACATGAAAAGCATGATTGCGAGTGAACGCTTGCACGTAGGCGAGCACGCGCGACACGTCGTTGCGGCGCTATTGGCCGCACGCAGGTTGCGCCCGCTAACGAAGATCGCGCACTTTTTTGGCGTCGGTTTTTTGCCGGAGAGACTTCGCACGGAATATCGTTTCATTTGGACCGGCGCGGAGGAAGAGCGCTTTCGTTGCATAGTTGCGGGCATAAGACGATTCCGCGCCTCATGGCCGAACATTTTGTTTGTTAATCCCCACGCGCAATTGTCCGATTGACACGCAAAGCGGACAACACGCGATCTTTTTTTTTAAAAAAAGATTCATTCGTAAAAAAAGTTTAAACCTCTTGCAACCTCCCACCGTCTCAGTCTCGTATGAGACTCTCCCAGAAAACCGTTTCGACATTTCGAAATTTGCTCTACTTGCGAAGGAACATGCATAAGCATGCACCGCGAGAATGCAAAGTCCTGCACGAAAAAATTTTTCAGGCGACTTGTTGTGTGATGAAAGTGTGTTTTGGCGTTGATAATCGCGGTGCAGACGCACTGGCACTGCGTTTGCGAAAAACCGCACAGAGTTTTCAAGCTAAACGAAGTGATGAAATGACGAGACCTAGCCAACGACGAGGAGGTGACACTGACGAAAAAAAATAGCCCTGAAATAAAAAAAGCTCGATGAGAGCGGCAACTCTCACCGAGCCGGCGTAAAAGGCTACGGATAGCCCTTCACTAACCAATAAAAGATAGCTTCGCCGTTGTACAAAGGCAAGTTCTTTTCCGACCGCGCTATCCCACCTGCTTACGCCTTTCTCATTTCTTAATCATCCCATATCAATTGTTGTCCGTTAGTCGGGCCATGTTGCTGCGAAACTGCGACTGGTACGCACGCGAGATTGTTGCGCCATTCCTAAAGCCCAAACAATAACCTCGTGCTGCGTTCTGTTTCGCGCTTCGGCATTGTCGCGACCTTATTTTTTTGCGGGCAACGGAATTCCTCACTCAGAAAGGAGAGTTCATGAGCTCAAAAACGATGAGATTGATCCTCAGCGTGTGCTCGGTCTCGGCGTTGTTGTTGGGTTGCGCAGATGTGCCTACTTCGGGACCGGAGACTCCCGCGGTGTTGTCGGAGTTTCGTTTCGTGCATGCTGCGCTGGAATTGGGCAGCGTGCAAGTAGCGGTGGATGGCGCCGCGCAAGGCGATTTGGTTTTCGGAAATAGCTTGGGCTACAAGCAGTTTCCCGCGGGCAGTCGCGAAGTGGCGCTATCAAATGGTGAAAAACAATTCGTGGCCATGTCCACGGATTTGCGCGGCACGATCGCTTTACTGCCGAGCGCGGGCGGAACGCGAGAATTTTTTCGCATCTCCGAACGCAGAATTTTTGACACGCCGAATCTCGCGGTGCGCGTGTTGAATCTCAATCCGAATGTCAGCGTGGATGTGCGCGTGATTGCGGGCACGGATACGGTGACGAGCGCGCGCCTGGCCTACAAAGGCGACACGGGCTATCGCGTGGTTACGGCGCGGGATTACACGGTGGAAGTGAAACAAGGAAGCACGGTGTTGGCTTCCGCGCCGTTGACGGTTTCGACGAGTCACACGGTGATGGTTTTGGGCAACGCCGGCGCGGTTTCGATTAAGGCGCTGGCGGATAATTAGGGTAAAGCATTTCAAGTTTTCAATTGAAAATTTTCAATTGAAAATTTGAAATACCGGGAAGCCGGATTCGTTCTAAGATTTGGGCCAAGCGCGAGGGAAGGTTCTTACAGAATGACAAAGGGGAGAGTTTTCACAAAAAGGAAGATCATTAAAACTCTTCATGCAGAATTAATTGTCGGAGGTCAAATGAACAAACGCAAAAAATTGATCGGCCTCGTGGTCGCCTTGCTTTTGCCGATCGTGGCAATGGCGAGCACAACGGGAAAGATCAAAGGTAAGGTGGTTGATCGCGAAAGCAACGAGCCTTTGCCGGGCGCGAACGTCGTGCTGGTCGGAACGACCTATGGCACGGCAACGAATCTTGCGGGCGAGTTTGTGATTTTGAACGTGCCCGTGGGCATCTATGAAATCAAGGCAACATACATCGGTTATCGCGAAGTGAAGATTGCAAACATTCGCGTCAACTCCGGTTTGACTACGGAGTTTGATTTCAAATTGCCCTCGGAAGCGGTGGAAGTGGGCGCGATAACGATCGTGGCGGAGCGGCCTTTGGTCAATCAAAACGCCACGAACGTGACGCGCATTCAAAGCTATGAGGATTTCAAGAACATTCCGGTGCGCACGGTGAATGCCGTGGTGGCGTTGCAGCCGGGTGTGGTCGTGCAAAACGGCGCGTTGTACGTGCGCGGCGGCCGCAATGATGAAATCGGCTTTTATCTTGAAGGCGCGAACACGCGCGATCCCAACAACGGCAACAACGCTGTGACCGTGATTCCGGAAGCGCTGGAAGAGTTTCAATTGCAGGCTGGCGGTTACACTGCGGAGTTTGGCGGCGCGAATGCCGGCATTTTGCGGCAAACGTTGAAGAGCGGCAGCAATGATTATCGCTTCAGCTTCCAATCTGAAACCGACAACTTCGCCAATCGCGGCGATAAGTTTTTGGGCACGAACTCGTATGGCCAAACCGATTACACTGCGACGTTAAGCGGGCCGCTGCTTACGAAGCGTTTGAAGTTCTTTCTGGCCGGCCAGAATATTTTCGAACGCGACCGCACGGCGCGTTTTTGGGAAGGCTTCGAGTTTAATCACAGCGACACTTATGTCGATGAGCACAATTTCCCGCTTATTCTCACCACGAATCGCGATCCGCGCGTTGAGGCTTTGATTCAACAACAAGGCCTTAAAATGGGCGAAAATGCGATTCCGGCTTCGAGCCGCAATCAGTGGATCGGCAACGGCACGTTGGTGTTCGACGCCAAGCCGGTGATTGTCCGCTTGGGCGGTTCGCTTTCGTGGCGGCGGCAAGATGACATCGGTTCCGTCGGCACTTCCGCGGGCAGTTTGGTTTCGCGCCTCTTCAATCTCAACCGCACGCAGAAGGAAGATTTGAGCACGGCGTTGTTGAATCTCAAAGTGACGCACCTGCTCAACAGCAAATCTTTTTATGAAGTGAATCTCAATTACTTCGATCGGCGCGAAGCGCGTTATGACCCAATTTTCAAGCACAACTACTGGGCGTATTGGGATAGCACGGCGAATGCGCAAGCGGGCGTGCCTTTCTTTAGCCACGCGGGCCTAGCCCCATGGCGCGGCGGCGCGCAGACGATGGATATTTACGGTTTCGATTTCATCGCGCCCGGCACGCCGGCAAATTATTTCAAGAACAAACGCGGCTATCTCGGCGGGTCCGCGGCATTCAACACGCAGTATCGCAGGCATGAGTTGAAGTTTGGCGGCTCCTATGAACGCTGGACCGCGCGCAGCTTTGCCGCGGACGCGCAATGGGCGCGCACGCAATTCCAAGCCGCGCGGCAAAATCCGG
>CAYNDW010000610.1:0-4425 GCA_964395375.1 uncultured Cytophagia bacterium | reverse complement strand
GAGTTTGTTATTTAAATCGATGTTCTCCGTCGACGTCCTCGTGTATGCGATCGCCAGGCTATCGGAAATATATTTGAACTGCACCTCGTTGTCGCGATTTCGTTTATTCAGATCTTCGATCTGTTTTTTTAAATCAGCAATCTGGTTGCCCATGACAAAATCTGCGATAGGCGTAAGGATGTGTTTGAATGCGAAGTTTAGGATATCCTTCGCAAAGTAGAACAGCAACAAAACTCCAATAGCCAGCACTATGATTTTGACGGTTTTATTTTTCATCATATGATTCTCGTATTCATTGCAACCACGAGGGCAGATGCTCAGAGAGCCACCAGCCTAGCGTTTGCGTATATTCCGGGCGCGACTTATCGAGCGCTCCGATATTGCGCAGCGCGCTCACAGCGGTTTGATCAATGGAAGTCATCGCACTCGCGCCCATCCCAGATAGAGAATAGTCGCCGCCCTCGTTGCCTGTGATCTTTTTGCCAAGCCAGCCTACGCCTTTATCAAGCAGTGTTCCCAAAGCATAGCCTCCCGCGCCGGCACCGGCAACAGCAGCCGCAGGGCCAAGAGCAGCAGCCGCGCCCGTTAAAGCGCCGCCTGCGCTGGTTGCTCCGAGAGCAGTTAATCCGGTGCCGGCCAACCCCGTCGTTCCCACCGCGGAAGAGAACAAGCCTGCGGAACTGGAGGTAACGTCGCCGAGATTGCCCAAACCGAATCGGCCGGGACGTGTTACCGCCTCGTGAATCGCCATCGCGTTGCTAATCACACCGAGCGGAGCGAGCGCAGCGCTCACCTTGCTCATTCCGCCGAGTTTGTCCGACATGCCGAAGACCCCTGGCAATCTTTGTCCCGGTGCAGCGAGTTTTTCTCCAAGACCCAAGGCCATGTCCGTGCCTCGTTGCATACCAAACAGATTTCTTAACTGCGGAACAAATAAACCGGGCACGTAGCGCTGCGGCACCAATGCCGGAAGGTTGCTGGCTTGCTCCAAAAGCGAAGAGGCGCCTGAAAAAGTATTATTGGTAGCCGCATTCCAAATCGGGTTGTTGCCGATAGGATTATTGGAAAATGATTTCCAGGCTGACTCCTCTTCTTCCGGTTTAACCTGCCTCTGCACCGATGGCATCGATCCACCTGCCGCGCCATGTGAGGCTTTGCTCTGTTGCACCACATGCGTGAGTTCATGCCCGAGCAATCTTCTCCCAACAGCGCTCTCCGGCGCATATTCCCCCGGCCCGAACACAACGTCTCTTCCCACTGTGAAAGCTTTGGCATTCACCGCGCGCGCCGTTTCCGCGGCACGGCTATCCGCATGCACGCGCACCTCGCTGAAATCATATCCGAAGCGCGGCTCGTAAAACGCGCGCGCTGTAGTCGACAACGGTCGGCCGCCGCCCCGCAAGTTTGCAATCTGCGATTGTGTGCGAGGAGAGACTTGTGGAACGCTGCTGCCGGTGGCTTTGGTTTGAAGCTCTTCGTTCTCTTCATTCATGGGTGTGCGCTGCAACTCTTCATCTTCTTCCACGGGTTGCCGACGCATCATCTCATCTTCCTCTTCCTTCGGCTGCCGGCGAAGCATCCTGTCTTCTTCCTCTTGTGGCCGGCGCTGAACGAAAGGCTCCGGCATGCGCATGACGGCATCGGCCATATGATCGGCTTCGTGCTCGTATTGATCTCCGGGCCGGCCGACTTTCAACTTGGCTTGTATCATTTGACCGACAGCATAGTTGCCGATTGTGTGCTGAAGGGACAAAAGAGGATGACTGAACTGCGTTCGGCCGGCAGGTAGCTTTGCATTGCCGATCGCCTTCAAAAGGATGCCGTCTTTTTTAGAAGGCTTTTGCAATGCCTTTCTAATTGGCATGAGAGTGAACTCCTATTCGTTTTGCCTAATTGCTTTATCCGAGAAACTTCTCGCAAGAAAAGACGATCCGGAAATCGCCGGCCGGCCCCTTCTTCAACAGTACGAAGTGCAGGACTGATGCCCGCTCATCAAGAATCTCGGCAACGGCATAGCCTCTTGACAAGAGTCCGGTGCGCTTGACAGCATAATATTCTTCCGGATAGGTTTGTCGAACGACTCCCTCCAAACTTGCTTTTTTGCCGAGGTCCAAAAGTTTTCTGAGGCTTTGACAGCGGCTTTCTTTCCCCTCTGTCTTCTCGAATCTTCTAAAATAATATTGCTCCAGAAGCCAACGCCTGCCCAACCATCCCGTGGCGAGAAGCAAAAGCAAGATGGAAAAGAAAGTAATGAAGATTGGATTTCGGACAGCCATGTCAATATGCCTATATTTTTATGTTGATAAACAACGATTTCGACTGAGTCCCAAAACAGAGCAAGATAACCACTATGTCTAGGTTCAATCAAGGTTTAAACTCCCGATATTGTTTTGCTTGAGAGGGAATATTGGTGACTTGAATGCCATCGTCCACTTGTTTCGTTCTGGCAGGGTGTGCCGCGTTATGGCGGGCACTGATGTAAATGTCATGGCCGAGATTGATGCCAGAATGCCCAATGCCGCTGGGATATGGAAAAGCAATGATGTCGCCAGTCTGGGGAGAACTTGTCACGGGAAGATTCGTCAGATTGCCCGTGGCCGCGCCTGACGAGCCCAACTCGTTTGCGCTAGGAGGATAGGCTGAACGGGGATCCCACCAGGGCGACACACCAGTAGGATAAGCTCCGCCAGCGCCGTGTTCTGCATACCCTCGGCCGGTGCCGATAGCGTAGGCGTCACCCACAAACCGATTGCATTTGTAGTCGCCCGAAGAAAGATCGCGAACCGGCGACCTGCTGCTAATGGCCCGGGATTGAGCATAACTACTCGGAACTGTGGTCCAAGCATGGAGGGTCCAAAGAGTGGCAAGCAAGCGATCCGGATCGGAGGTCCCGGGAGGAATTGCCGTAATTTGGGCGGCCAAAGCGGTCTTGAAATCCCTTAGATTTCCTGCGAACACCGCACCGCTATGAGGCGTGGTCTCCGTGTTCGCCTCGGTTGCCACTTCGTCGATGTGTCGCTCAACATCGTGCTCCTGCGTTGTAAGCGCTCTTCGTTGAACGCACGGTGAAAGCTTGTGAGTTTGCTGAATGGTATGGGTTATCTCATGAGCTAGTAATTTTCGCCCATCGGATGACGAGGGAGCATATTGGCCTCGTCCAAACATTATTTCCTGGCCGACAGTAAATGCTCGCGCTCCCAAAGCTTGTGATAATTGACTTGCTTGCTCGTTGTCGTGAATGCGTATGCCGCCAAAATCAACCCCAAAACGCGGTTCGAAAAAAGCGCGCGCCGTATCGGGCAAGGGCCGGCCGCCGTTGCGCAGGCTGTTGATTTGAGATTGGACATGAGGTGAGACTTGAGGAACGTTGCTGCCGGTCGCTTTGGTTTGAAGTTCTTCGTCCTCTTCATTGATGGGCATTCGCTGCAACTCTTCGTCTTCTTCTTCCATGGGCTGCCGACGCATCAACTCATCTTTCTCTTCCCCTGGTTGCCGGCGAAGCATCTTTTCTTCTTCCTCTTGTGGCTGACGCTGAACGAGAGGTTCCGGCATTCGCATGATGGTATCGGCCATGTGATCGGCTTCTTGTTCGTATTTGTCTCCGGGCTGGTCGACTTGCAGTTTGGTTTGAATCATACGGCCAATGGCGTGGTTGCCAACTGTTTGTTGAAGTTGTTCAAGAGGGTCAAAGAAAATCGGTTTCTTTGCTGGCACGATTGAGCTGCTCATCAGCAGCAAAGACCCGGATGGGGGTTTTTTCGAGATTTTTTTTGACAAATGCATGCGTGACATGGCAATAGACTCTCGTTATATTTCTGCCTTTCGTACGGCTACTGGAGCTAAGATTATTGCTGCTAAAGATAATTTGCACTAATTCACACCAACAAACACATCCCCAAAATCTTCATCATAAACTCTGATCTCCAATAGCCGTCACTTTAAGCTTCTTTGGCTTTGGCCGTGGGGCTATGGCCCTTGGGGCCAAACGTGCCAGTGGGTTGGGTGATAGCGCCAAAGCCTTCGACAAAGTCGAAGTGCATAGTGTCGACCGAAGCCCAAGCTGCTCCCGGGTCAAATCCGTACTCGATCATAATTTGTAAAAACTCCCCGGTGAAAGCGGTTTTACCTTCTTTTGATCTACTTGATCCAGGATGGGATTTCTCCTCGGACACTTCATCGTCGCTAATAAAGCCCAACTCAAGAAGTTGCAGCACGGAAGGGTTTTCCACTTGGCGGGCTTGTCCACCTAGGATCACCTCTTTATTAGGAGGACCAAAGACGAACTCAAGATCGTGAAGAAGCTTCTCGCGGAGTTGGTTCAGTTTGTCGACTCTTGCCTTAACCGCATGTGCTTGCGTATATAACTCGAGACGTGCCAGCATTGCTTGCTTGAGTTTTTCTGGTTCCTCATCTGTGGGCTCGAGC
>CAYNDW010000609.1:0-4430 GCA_964395375.1 uncultured Cytophagia bacterium | reverse complement strand
ACAAGCTCTATATCGTCGGCGGATTGAACGCGGAGAAAAAAGCGCTCGCTGATTTCGAATCTCTCTCGCCGCCCACGGAGGTGGGGGAACAACATTACTTCTCTCCACCTGCTGCATTTGAAGTATTGAGTTATCCGAATCCCTTTGTCGAAGAGGCGCAACTTCGCATTGTTAGGCTGAAGGGGAAATCCCAGGAGATCGTTGCGGAGGTCTTTGCGCTAGACGGCACGCGCGTGCGCACGCTCACCCTCACGCCCACGCGAGAGCACTTGCAAGCTTCGTGGAATGGCCGCGATGAGAGCGGACGCGAAGTGGTGCACGGCACGTACTTCATCGTCGTACGTTCGGGCGCGGAGCAGGTGACTAAAAAAATTCTCAAGCTGGGTGTGGAAGGAGGGCGCCGATGAGAGCGTGCTTTCTCATGCGCGTGTCATTCAGGAGCATGTCATTCAGAAGCGTGTCATTCAGAAGCATGTCATTCAGAAGCATGTCATTCAGAAGCATGTCATTCAGAAGGAATCCTTTTACTCGCTTGCATGAATCTCCAGCACAAGAGCATCGTGCCAGTACCCAAAAGGATCCCTTCTGGATGACAGTTATGAAGTGCGCGAAGAGTGCTCCTCTTAACGTGAGAATGAAACAGCGCAATTATTCCTCTCATGAGGCGAGTTTTGCTTTTCGTATTGATCCGCGCGCAAAAAACATCCCCCGGAATCCCCCCTCCAGGGGGGACTCGCATCATTCCCCCCTTGAGGGGGGCCAGGGGGGTGTCGCTTGGTGTATTGCTCAATGCGCGAAAAACACCCCCCTAACCCCCCTCAAGGGGGGAATCAAATTAATACTTATTCTCTTCCTCGCCTGTCTCGCGCTCGCCTGCAACCTCCACGCGCAAGAAAATCCGCCGCCATTGGCGCAGGTGCAACGCGCGTATGAAGCGCTCAAGTTTGAAGAAGCGGAGCGCTTGGGCCGGCTCGCATTGCAGCACGGCGAAGAGTATTCCGCCACGGAGTTAGTGCAACTCCATTTGATCATGGGCTATCTCAGCTATCTGCGCAAGCAGCCCGAAGCCGCGCGCGGCAATTTCGAAAGCGCGCTTTCTTTGCAGCCGGACTTGACGTTGGATAGTTTACTCGTCTCGCCGAAAATCGTGCGGCTCTTTGAGCAAGTGAAGAATGAATATCGCGTGGGCCTCGCTTCACGCAAGCCCGCGGTGAAGTATGTCATGGTGGAAGATCAACGCTTGCATGCGCTGCGGCGCTCGCTGCTTGTGCCGGGTTGGGGCCAACGCCATTTGCGCCATAACACCCGCGGCGCGCTTTACACCACCAGCTTCGCGCTCGCCGTGGGCCTCGGGCTTGCGTTTGAAGTGGCGCAGGGACAGGCGCATCGCAGCTACCTCGCGGCCACCACGCCAAGCCAGATCGAGCGCCGCTATGAAATTTATAGCCACCGCTATCGCATACGCAACGCGGCTTTCATCACCGCCGGCGGCATTTGGACGATCAATGTGCTCGACGTGCTGCTCGTCACGCCGCCGGTTTCAGCGCGTGCCGGGGCCGCCGCGAAAGCGTTTGAGATTCATCTGCGCATTCCTTTTTAGGCTTTTGCTCAAAGCCTACTCCTGGCAGATTCGTTTATTGCTTCCCGCAAAGCTGTGATGCAGAAGGAATTTTTTACGCGCTGGAGATGCGGCCTCTTGCTTAAAAAGATTCCTCCGGAATGACAGGCGAGGAGGGGAACGTGTAATCGCAATCCTGTTTGGAGTAATAATTTTCCTTACCAAGTTTGGCTCTCTAACACGCACATCATTCATGAAACTGCTCGCACTCTTTCTTTTCTCTATTGTCCGCGCTGCTTATCCCCAAAGCCTCGCGCCGAACGAATTCATCATCAAACTCTCGCCTACCGCCTCGTTGCTCAAAGCCGGCGAGCACCCGCGCAACGCGATCAACGGCCGCATGCACGCCGTGCTCGCGCAAGCGGGCAGCTATCAAATCATGCGCGCCTTGCCGGAGCAGTTTCCGGCTGCAGCAGGACAATTTCTTTTGCTGCGTTATGAACAACCCGCGCTTCCTCTCGCCGAATTGATCGTGCGCTTGCAGGGCTTTTCCGAAGTTGAATATGCGCAGTTCAATCATGTTTTCCGCTGCGAGAACATTCCATCAAAGAATATTCCCCTCTTGAGGGAGGCCTCAAAGTCATCGCAAGGACACTCCCATGCTTCCGAGTTAAATTGTAACCCCCCGCTTAGCACTGTCATCCTGGAAGGAACTTCCCTAGTACTTGACGCTAGTCCCAGCGCGAGGGAAGGTTCTTCCAGAATGACAAGCAGAGAGGAATCGCAAACCAACGCGCAACGAGTTTATAGCAATGATGCTTTCGTTTCGGCCAACCCCCCCCAGGCCCCCCCCAAGGGGGGGATTATTATGAACGATATTACCAACGACTCGCTCTTCGCGAAGCAATGGGCGCTTGCAACGTTGCGCGCAACCGACGCTTGGCAAATCACCGCGGGCGTACGCGACGTGCTCGTGGCTGTGATCGACACCGGCATCGAGTTGGATCATCCGGACTTGCAACCGAATTTGTGGATCAATGCCAAAGAAGATTTGAATCACAATCAGCGTTTGGATAGCGCCGACATCAATCACTTTGATGATGACAACAACGGCTTTGTCGACGATGTAATCGGTTGGGATTTCACAGACGCGCCCAACTTTCCCGATGGCGACGATTATTTGGAGCGCGACAACGATCCCTCGGATCGCTACGGCCACGGCACCGCGGTTGCCGGCGTGATTGGCGCGGTCGCCAACAATCGCCTCGGCATTGCGGGCCTCGCGCCCAATTGCCGCGTGATGGTCTTGCGCGCGGGCAATGCACGCGGCTTTCTCGAAGAAGATGACGTGGCCTCCGCGATCGTTTACGCGGTGCTGAACCACGCGCGCGTGATCAACATGAGCTTTGGCGATCTCGTCACTTCGCCGATGCTGCGCGAGGTGATTCGCTTTGCGCATCGTCGCGGCGCGGTGCTCGTTGCCGCAGCGGGCAATTCGGGCACGGAGGAATTGTATTATCCCGCGGCCTTTCATGAAACGATTGCCGTGGGCGCGAGCACGCACGACGACCAGCTCGCAGCCTTCTCCACTCACGGCGCGCAGCTTGACGTGGTTGCGCCGGGCGAAGACATTTGGACGACGATTCGAGGAAACTCCTATGCGCCGATTTCCGGCACTTCCGCGGCCGCGCCCTATGTCGCGGCACTGGCCGCGTTGCTGCTTGCGCGCACGCCGGAGATGAGCAATGAAATGGTGCGCGCCGCGCTGCAAAATAGCGCGGTGGATCTCGGCCAGCCGGGATGGGATCGCTTCTTCGGTTTCGGCCGGATTGACGCGCTTGCGGCTTTGCAACTCGAACGCGTGGCGCGCGCGGAAATTCAAACGCCTAAGAGGGACGAGGGCTTTGCGCTTTCGACGCGCGAGCTTGTGGTGCGCGGAACCGTGCTCGGCGCTTTTATTACGGAGTATGAGCTGGCTTATGGCGTGGGCAATGATCCGACGCAATGGCGCACGATCACCACGATTGCAAACCGGCAAGTGTTTGATGATGCACTCGGCGTGTGGCCCGTGCAAAATTTGAGTGACGGTGTTTACACGCTGCGCTTGCAAGCGCGTCAAAGTCGCGGGCCGAGCGTTGAAGACAAAGTGCGCATATCCCTCGACCGCACGCCGCCGCAGATTCGCAACGTGCGTTGGCAGGAGATGATTGACTGCGCGCGGCACAGCATGCTTATCGAATTTGAAACGGACGAGGTTTGCCAAACCACCCTGTGGTGGCGCGCGCGCGGTTCGGCTTCGGATTTTGCGCCGCGCGTTTTGAATTTTACGACGACGCGGCATCGCCTCAACTTCACTCCGCAAACCGAGGTGGAGTTTTATCTCACGGCGGTCAATCAAGCCGGGCTTGAAGCGCGCGAGGACAATCACGAGCAGTATTATTTTCTGCGCGCGGCGCAAGCAGAGGTGAATACGTTGCCATTGGTGGAGTTGCCTTTTGCCGCTTCGTTGCCCGCGGGTTATGCGCTCAATCGCGCAACGGATTTTGATCGCGATGGCAATGGCGAGCTGGTGCTCACGCGCTATGCAGCCAACAACCGCCTCGGCGCGCTCACGATCTTCGAGCACACGAGCGGCGGCTTTGCGCCGCGTTTGGCTTATGCGCAGCCGCTGTTTCCGCGCGACGTAGGCGATAGCGACGGCGATGGCAAACTCGAATTGCTCGCGGGTTATGGCAATCGCAGTTTTGTTTATGAAGCCGCGAGCGTCGGTGCGTTTCCTTCACAATTCATGTGGGCGGATTCGAATAACTTTTGGGCTGCGCGCTTTGCCGATCTGGATAGCGACGGCCGAACGGAAATCATCGGGCGCACG
>CAYNDW010000608.1:0-4432 GCA_964395375.1 uncultured Cytophagia bacterium | reverse complement strand
ATTTATTTCATCGGGCACAGTGCAATCGGCACGCACAACGCCCACGAATTTATTGCAGGCAATCCCGCGTTGCATTTCATGCCGGCACATAGCGCTCGCAAGATATTCCGGCGAGAGCACAAGCACGCTGAGGTCGGAGCTATCTTGCTCGGCATCCATCTGCGTTGCCACATCTTTGCCCGCGCGAAAGCGCTCTTTGTCAATACGCACCTCCGCGCCACCCGCGGCCAGGCAGGGCACTAAATTTTTCCACACCCACTCGCCTTGCTTGTGGCTGTAGCTGAGGAAGACGGTTTTGCTCATTTGTAAGCCCTCATTTGATCTTCATCAAATAAACTAGACGATAAAATGGCGGCATCTGGCTCGCGGCCCCGATTGTCGCCTTCTCTTTCGTGATATTAAAAACGTGCTCGTGCTTCTCCACTTTGAATGGCACGCCGCCAGTCGAAGGAGCGCCAAAGCGGCTGTCTACAGTAGAGCTCTTCTTCGCCACCGTGCCATCAATGTCCAAGCTAATGGAGTGATTGTGTTGCTCGTCTCCGCCCCGGCTGCCGACATTTTCAAACGAGGAACCCAATATGAAACGGTCGCGCAAATCCGGTGTGCCGTTGCTACCATCACATAACGCCCACAGCGTGTTGTCAAAATTGTAGCTGGTGCCAAAATATGGTATGATCGCTCCTCGGGGAAGCGCTTGCACGAAGATCGAGGCGATTTCGCCGGCATTAGCTCGGGTGGATCGCAGGATAGAATCCATGGCTTGGGACCGTACTGCGGCATTGCCAAGAAGGGTTTCTATATCTTCTTCGTAGATCTTGGAGCTATCTCGCAGTACTTTGATTTCGGTCGCCAAAGCTTCGATTACTTCCCTTTTTATGAATTTATCATAGTCTTGTTTGACTTCTACAGAAACCTTTTTAACAATTTCATTATAGCTTGCAACCCCCAGCGCGCCCAGCAGCAAGAGCAAAGTCGGTAAAGCGGTATTCCAAAATAGAATCGAAGCTTTAATCCCGACGAGATCATCACTGGAAGGTGTTGCTGCGCCACGTTTGGGGCGAAGACCCAAAACTAATAATGGAAACGTAATAGCCGCGACCAAAAGCACGAGAGCTAAAATTAAAGCTGTAGACATGGGACCTCCACCCAACGTGAGGGTTCACATCAATAACCGGATTTATCGAATACGCTTCATGTGAGAAAGCCCCAAGGTGCCATTGCGCATTTTTCTTTTTTGCACAATCTTTTAACGTAAAGCGATTAGTAAGCTGTGTTAAACAAGCTCGGCGCGCGCTTTCTGCCGGCGACGCTTCCGAGTTTCATTCTGCACGAGAATGACGGGGCGAGGATTAGGTCGAGGAATGGGCAATCGTTTCTCTTTCAATAGCGCAACGTGCTCAATCATCGCCCATTTCGCTTGGTATAAACAATTCTCGATTGAATGGCCGACACCGGTGAAGCCCTCTAAATCAGTAGGAATCTCTTTGAGATCTCGGCTGCATCTCCAGTGAGTAAAAAGATTCCCACTGAATGACAGATTAGAGGGGAAACGTGCAACCTAGATTTCGCTCGGAGTAATAAATCCTGTTTTGCGAATGCGCGAACGTAACAATGCGCCGCGTGCGGTGCAAGAGAATTTCCAAACGAAGAACACGGCGCTTTCTCGTTGCCATCACCTCACCACCGCCATCTTCCTTACCGCTACTTCATCGCCCGCTTCCAAACGCAGAAAGTAAATGCCGCTGCGCACGATCTCGCCCGCGGTGTTTTGTCCATTCCAAAACAAAGCATGCGGCCCGGCAGTGAGCGCGCCATCGAGCAGCGTCGCGACTTCGCGGCCCGTGGCCTCGAACACGCGCACGACGACTTTGCTCGCGCGCGGCAGCGTGAAGCGAATTTGCGTGGAAGGGTTGAACGGGTTCGGATAATTTTGCTGCAGCTCAAAATCAGCAACAAAAGCTGTGGGTTGAGCAAGAACCTCGGTTGCGATGCCCGGCTCGGGCGTGGGCAACTTCTTCGTCGTGTAAATGTGAAACTCGCCCGCCTGCAAATTGAACGCGGCTTGTGTGTTGGTCACGTCGATCGAATCGCCGCGAAAGTAGTTGTACCACTTGCCCGTGCTCTGAAAATTGGGAACCACCGTGCGCGCGGTCACGCCGAAGTTGCCGATGATGGTCACGTTCATGCTCGCGTGCGAGAGATTGAGGCGGCGATCGTATTGCGCTTGCCCTACGCGCATGCTCACTTGCGTGGCCGTGCTGCGAAAAACTTCATTCTCGTTGCGTAGCTTGAGCAGCGCCGCGAAAACTTTGTAGAGATTTTTGCGATTGGTTTGCGAATTATAATTCCACAAAATCGGCTTGGGATCGGTGCGGCCATTGCTCGGCAAAGCTTGATCATAACCCAACTCGCCGAATTGCCACAGCATCTTCGGCCCCGGTAAAGTGACAAAGAACGCGGCCGTGAGCTTCATGCGATTGAGCGCGGTGTTCAACTCTTTTACGTTGTAACTGCCGCTGCTTCTGCCGAACTGCAAGTTGCGATACATGAGCCATTCTTCATCGTGGCTTTCCATGTACGTGACCAAGCCCGGCTTATTCCAGCCGCGCGTTTTATAAAACCCCCACGCGAGATCGGACGAAGAACCGTTGTCTTCCAACCAGCCCATGGCCGATTGGCTGTAAGGGCGATTCATGTTGCCCCACAAGAGCATGCCGCGTTTGTATTCCGCCAACTCTTTCATCTCGCCGTTGTCGGCGATCAAGTGCTCGAGAATGACATAGGCCGTGGAATCGACGCCCCAAATTTGATCGGCCATGCGTTTGAGAATCGCGATGCGCGCATTGTCGCGCGGGCCGCTGTTGCCCGGCCGATTGGTGAAGCCGCGCGTGAAGTCGAAACGAAAACCATCCACGCGGTATTCTTCCAACCAATGGCGATTCACGCGATCGACAAACGCCTTCGTGGCCTCGCGCTCATGATTGAAATCATAACCGAAAGCAAAGTCCGTGTGCGGCGCGGTGACGTTGTACCACGGATTATCGGGCGCGGGCGGGCCATACGCGCCGGTGCTGTACAAACGCACGAGCGGATGCTGGCCATACGAATGTTGCAACACCATGTCGACGATCACGGCCATGTTGCGTTTGTGGCATTCATCCACGAAACGTTTGAGATCGAAACGCGGGCCGTAATACTTGTCGGGCGCGAAATAGAAAGAAATGTTATAGCCCCAACTGAGATTGCCTTCGAACTCCGTGGGCGGCAGCAGTTCAATCGCATTCACGCCGAGCCGTTGCAAATAGCCGAGCGTATCGATCAGCGTTTTATAATCATGCGCGGCAATGAAATCGCGCACGAGCAATTCGTAGATCACCAAATCTTTTTGCTCGGGGCGTTTGTAATTCGCGGCCTGCCAGGTGTAAGTGTTCTGCGCAGTTTGCAGCACTGACGCGATCTCTTCGGTTTTGCCGGTGGGATATTGAATGAGATTCGGATAGGTCGTTGCGTTGATGAAACGGTCATTCGCGGGATCGCTGATTTGATCCGCATACGGATCGGCAACGCGCAGGCTGCCGTTGATCAAGTATTGATAGACATACTGCTTGTTCGGCGTGAGATTGTTGAGCGTGATCCAATAGCGGCTGCTGTCCGGCGTGCGCTTCATGAAATACGCGGGATCAATTTGCCAGTTGTTGAAATCGCCGATGATATAGACAAAATTTTTGCGCGGCGCATGGAGCACGACCGTTGCCATGATTGCATTCACATAATTCACGCCGTCTTTCACTCCCGGCGGCAAGGCTTCGACGACGAGCGGCGGATTGACGATGATGTTGAACGTCGTGCTGTCCGCGTTTTGCGCGCCGGTGTTCGTGCGGGCGAGAAGCTTGAGTTTGTGCGAGCCGCTGCTCAAACTCGCCGGCGTGTTGAAAGTGAAAAGCTTCGTCGTCGCGTCATAGTTCGCGCCGAGGCCCGCGTAGCTCGTGTTGTCGATAAAGAGCCGAATGGAGGACGTATCAATCGTGCTGTTCTTCGCGGGAAAAATATAAGCAGAGATGCGCGGCATCGTGCCGAGCGTCAAGCCGGAAACCGAGTTGGGCACGAGATAGTGAATCGTGGGGTTCTTCACATACAAAATCGAGTTGTCATTGTTGGAAGCATTGCGTCGCGGATTGAGCGGGTCCGAAAGCCAGCCCGAACCGGAGCCGTTCTCATTGAACTTGTATTGATACGCGCCGCCAAGTCCGCCGCCGTTCACGCGCAAGCGCACAGTCTTGAACCAGCGCGCATTGGCAATGTCATAATTCATGCGCGAAGGCGCGTTCGCGCCGATCACGCCGTTGCTGTTCGGTCCCCAATTGTTAAACTCGCCGGGGACAAACACGCTGCCGGGGTTGCCCGCGGGCTTATAATAAAAAGTAACGTCCAC
>CAYNDW010000607.1:0-4447 GCA_964395375.1 uncultured Cytophagia bacterium | reverse complement strand
GATTCGCGTGCACGATCCGTACGTCGAGCATTGGTGGGAATTAGAGAATCAAGACGAGTATCCGGGCAAAGGCCATGGCCGCAAAGAGTTCTTCCGCAATCAAGAAAAACTGAAAGACGTGCGCGTGCAGCAAGACCTCGACAAAGCCTTTGCGGGCGCGGACGCCGTGGTGTTTGCGGTGCGACATCAACCGTATTTGCAGCTCACGCCGCAAGAGGTCGTGCAGAAATGCGGCAAGCCCGTGGCCATCGTTGATGCCTTCGGCATTTTGGATGATGAAAAGATTCGCGGCTATCTGGAATTGGGCTGCGAAGTGAAAGCGATGGGGCGCGGGCACATTGCGAGGATTAAGGAGCAGGTGAGGAAGGGATAGCGTTTAGAAGAGCTAGGTGCAAAAATTTTCCCAACGGATAATAGCGGCCAACGGATGACCAAGCCAAAATTCGTTGGCCGCTTCCATTCGTTGGATATTCTTCCTGTTTGGATTCGGCTCATTCGGCTTATGCGATTTCATTTGTAAACACAAAACGAGATTATGAGCATTCAAGAGCTGCGCGGCAAAAAACTCGCGCTGTGCGTTGACGCAGACGAGTATGAAGGCACGAGCTTGTTCGCCATGAAAATTTACGAATATCTGCGCGACACGGCCTCTGAGAAAGAAGGCTTCTTGCGCGTGATTGACGAAGAGGGCGAGCCTTATTACTATGACGCCCATGCCTTTCTCAAAATCGACGCGCGCCGCAATGGCCTGGCGATTCCGTTTGCCTCGCCGCGCAAGCCGCGCTCAAGGCAGGTCGCATCAAAGGCCCACAATGCCTGAAAAACGCTTGTTGTAAACTAGGACAAACGCTTTTGACTCCCCCGGAGGCTCGTTTTTTCGTGAGAGTTTTTATTTTCCCGGCAGCGGTGTGATCCGTATGCGATGATCTTCGACCACGGCAAAATGTCCCTCCCAATCCTCTCTACTTTCAATCGCGGCAACAGCCGCTTGTGCGATATACTGCGAAGACGGCGCTGAAATACGAAAGAGAATAATTCCGCTAAGTGCCGGCAGCCGGAGACGAAACGCCAACTCGCCAAAATCTTTATCAAACGTGACCACGATGCGATTCTCACGTTGGGCACGCTCAAGAACTTCCACGTCGCTAATTCCAGGGGAATCGCTGCGGATCCAAGCCACGTCGTGACCGCGTTGGCGCAACGCTATCACGGCATCGCCGGGGAAATTTTCATTCGCCAAGATTAGCATCGTTCACGCTGCCAACAATTCAAAGGGATAGACTCGCTCCGCCCGCAAAATTTCATTGGCATAACGCAAACAGGCGCGAATATCTTCATGCGTCAGCCCAGGGTAATTGCGCAGAATCTCCGCTTCGCTCCAACCTTGCGCGAGCAGATCGACAACGAATTCCACTGCCAAACGGGTACCTTTTACAATCGGCTTTCCAACGAGGATTGCCGGATCAACAGTGATACGTTCTTGCCAGTTCATGAGAGAACTCCTTATCTTTGTTCGTGAGCAACATAATAATATTGCTCGTCAAACTCAACACCACATCTTCTGCCAGCGCCCAAAAAACTTCTTGCTATTCTTCCCAAAATCCCGCTCCTTTTTGCGTCATCATAGTTTCCTTAACACAGCACGGTTGGTGATCTTTGGCGACGGCGCTTGAGGAAACGATTCGCTCCGCTGATTAAACGCGGCGCTCGATCTTGCCCACCTTTCTCCCTCGGATGCGCCAAAGGTCTCTTCGCACGCACAGCTTAATTTGACGACTTCCCACCGTGGTTCGCGTCTCTCATTTCTCTCTTTCAATTTCTATGACCTCGCACCTGCTTTCGCGTCTTCGCTGCGGTGTTCGCTCCGCGCTTATTATCGGATTTGCGGGCGCAGCCTCCGCGCAAGTTCCGTTCAATCTCGCCTCCGCGCCGGACACGCTCTTCGTCTCGGTCAACAACATCGCGATCGCCGGCGAGTATGCGCTGCGCGGCTTCACCGCGAATTTTCATTACCCCGTGCTCTCTATGCTCTCCGTGGTCGATGACAGCAGCAAAATCGTCACGGGCCTCGCGGACACGGTGCGCTGGCTCGGCGCGCAAGAGCGCGCGGAGAACGGTTTGCCGATTTCGCAAATTTGGTCGCGGCTCTTCGAATATCATCGGGACAACCCGCTCTTTCCGCCGAACCCGGATTTGTATCAAACCACGCCCGGCGTGTCTTTCACCGAAGTGCGCGAGTGGCAAAATTTTCCCACGAGCACAATGCTGGTGATGGACGTGAGCGGCAGCTTGCAAGAGCGCCTGGCAGACGCCAAGGCCGCGAATTTGTTTTATGTCGATCTCATGCGCCCGGTTGATCGCGCGGGCGTGGTGCAATTCGATCACAGCATTGTGCGCACCTTGCCGCTCACCGGTGATTTCGGGCGCGTGCGCGATACCATTAACGCAGCCCAGCTTGGCGGCTCCACCGCGATTTATGACGCGCTCGCGCTGGCGTTGCAATATACGAAGAATGATCTCGGCCGCCGCCGCGTCGTGATTCTTTACACCGACGGCAACGACAATGCTTCCACCACCACGCCGCAAGCCGTGATCGATTCGGCGCAAGCCTACGGCATTCCCATCTACACCATCGCGCTCGGCTTTCTCACCAGCGACAGCGTGCTCGCGCGCATTGCGCGAGAAACCGGCGGCCTCTTTTTCAAAAGCCCGACCGAAAAAGAAATGGCGAGCATCTATTTTCGCTTGTCGGACATCGTGCAAAACTTTTACGTGATGGCGCACGGCTCGCCCGATCCGGTGCGCAACAACACGTGGCGCACGGTGGACGTGACCGCGAGCTTGCCGAATCGCACCGGGCGCGGGCAGGGATATTATTTCGTCGCCGCGCAATCGCCGCAAGCAAACGCGGACGTGGCGCTGACTTTCACTTCGAGCACGGACACGCAGGTTGTGGTCAATGGCCGCAACGTGAATGCCGTCACGCCGGGCGAGGCTTATCGTTATCGCTTGCGCCTCAAAAACCACGGCCCGCGAGCGGCGGAAAATATTCGCGTGCGCCAGTTTCTGCCGGATTCCGTGCGGCTGCTCACGGCTTCGCGGACTCCGCTCTTTAATGATGGTGATTCACTCCTTTGGCAAATCAGCAACCTCGCTTCCGGCGGCGAAGATTCAATTATAGTTGAGGTGCAACTTGCAGCGTTCGTGCCGAACACTTTGCAAGAGCTCTTCAGCAACGCGCGCATCGGGGCCGCCAACGACACGACGCCCGCGAACAACGTGGCATTTGATACCGTGCGTGTCGTTCGGCCAACGCAGCCGCCACCTTCCCGCAACACCGATCTTGCAATGGCAATGACTTCACTCACCGATACGAGCATTGTGGTCAATGGCAAACTCGTGCGCGCGGTCAAGCCCGGCAGTGAATATGAGTATCGGCTCAAGCTGCGCAATCGCGGGCCGCGAGCTGCGAGCAATATCCGTGTGCGCCAGCTTTTGCCCGACTCCGTGAGCTTTGTGCGATCAACGCTCGTGCCGCTTGTGGCTGATAAAGATTCTGTCGCGTGGCAACTCACGAGTTTGAATGCCGGCAAAGAAGATTCGATCAGTGTCACCGTGAAGCTTGCGACGAACGTGCCGCTCGCGCTCGAGCTTTTATCAAGCGAAGCAAAGCTCTTCTTTGCGAATGACACCACGCCTTCGAACAACGCGGCATTCGACACCGTGCGTGTCGTTCGTCCCGCCCAACCTCCGCCGCCATCGAACACCGACCTCGCGATGAGCATGACTTCATTCACGGACACGAGCATCGTCGTGAACGGCAAGCTCGTGCGAGCAACCAAACTCGGCAGCGAGTATGCGTATCGTCTCAACGTGCGCAATCGCGGCCCGCGCAATGCGAGCAACATTCGCGTGCGCCAACTCTTGCCCGACTCTGTGAGTTTCGTTCGTGCCAGCCTCTCTCCTTCTTTTTTTGATAAAGACTCCGTGGCTTGGCAGCTCGCAAGTTTGCAATCGGGCAACGAAGACTCGATCAGCGTCACCGTGAAGCTTGCGACGAACGTGCCGCTCGCGCTCGAGCTTTTATCAAGCGAAGCAAAGCTCTTCTTTGCGAATGACACCACGCCTTCGAACAACGCGGCATTCGACACCGTGCGTGTCGTTCGTCCCGCCCAACCTCCGCCGCCATCGAACACCGACCTCGCGATGAGCATGACTTCATTCACGGACACGAGCATCGTCGTGAACGGCAAGCTCGTGCGAGCAACCAAACTCGGCAGCGAGTATGCGTATCGTCTCAACGTGCGCAATCGCGGCCCGCGCAATGCGAGCAACATTCGCGTGCGCCAACTCCTGCCCGACTCTGTGAGTTTCGTTCGTGCCAGCCTCTCCCCTTCTTTTTTTGATAAAGACTCTGTGGCGTGGCAGCTTGCAAGTTTGAGCGCGG
>CAYNDW010000606.1:0-4454 GCA_964395375.1 uncultured Cytophagia bacterium | reverse complement strand
AAGGATCAATGCCCCACAAGGGGGCAGGGCTACGGCGCCCGTGTTTCCAGGTCGCACCGCGCTCAAAGCGCTGCGGCCGTTTGATAAAGAAGACGCGGAGATCTTCCAACGCTTGCAACGCGAGCGTGAGCTGCACGATTGTCTCGTCGCGCTCACCGACCGCGAGTTTCGCCTCGGCATTTTGTTCGGCGAATCGGGCTGCGGCAAAACTTCTTTTGTGCAAGCAGGATTGTGGCCGAACTTGCCGGCGTTCAGTGCAACGCATTTTCCCATCTATGTCAAATTCAGCGAGCTTGATCCGTTCGTGAGTGTGCGCCACGCGCTGCGCGAGCAATTGCCGCAAGAAGTAGCGCAGCCATCTTGGCTGCCGGCAGAGCCTCTTACGCTAATGAGCGGCGCGGAAAAAGCAGCGCAGACTTCCAGCCTGCAGGCAGGGATGCCTGCGCTACCGAGCGGCAACGACGGCGATATCGTCGCAACATTCGCGCACGCGGCGGCTCACCTCAACCAAACCCTCGTGCTCTTCTTCGATCAGTTCGAGCAATTCTTTTTGCACTTTCCCAAAGCCGAGCAGCGCGCGCCGTTTATCGCCGCGTTGAAAGATTGGTATGAACACGCGCCGAGTTTGCGCGTGAAAATTCTCCTCAGCCTGCGGCAGGATTATTACGGCCATCATTATGAGCTGCAACAAGCCTTGCGTTATAGCCTCGGCCCGCAAGACAGTTTTCCGCTGCGCAAGTTTTCGCCCAAGCAGGCCGTGGAAATTTTTCACGTGCTCGCCGAAAGCGCGAGCTTGAGTTTTGACCGCGGCTTTGTGGAAGAAATGACGAGCCGCGATTTGGCCGCCAAAGAAGACGGCTTGATCTCCCCGGTGGATATTCAAATTCTCGCGTGGATGGCTTCGGCGCAAGAAGACGCGGGCCTCAATCGCACCTCGTTTCAAAAGATGGGCGGGGTGGAAGGCTTGCTCGAAAATTATGTGAAACGCAGTTTGAATGCGCTCGCCGGCAAAGCCGAGCAGCAAACCGCGCTCAAAGTTTTGCTCGCGCTCATTGACTTAGAGCATAACCTGCGCGCCGGCGCGTTGAGCCTCGAACGCATTAAAGAAAAACTCAGCCACGACGCGAGTTTGAATGCAGAAGCCATTGATCGCGCGATTCATTGGCTCGCGAGCAACAAAGTGCGCCTCATTACGCCCGTCAGCCGCGACGAAAGTTTTGGCTACGAGCTGGCGCACGAGCGCTTGATTCAACCGCTGCGCCGCCTCACCAACAAAGAGCTTTCCGAAGTTGACCAAGCCAATCTCTTGCTCGAACGCCGTGCAAATGAATGGCTGGGCAATAACCGCGATCGCCGCTATTTGCTGAACTGGCGCGAGCTGCGCCGCGTGCATCAACAACGCGCATATTTGACCTGGGGCCAACGCGCAGAAGAAAAGCAGGCCTTGCTTGCGCGCAGCAAACGCAGGTTCGGCCTGCGCGCCGGAGCCGTTGCGCTCGTGGTCGTTATGCTCGCGGCGTTGCGCCTCGGGTGGCCCATGCTGGAAAAAGCGCGGCAGCAACGTGAACTGGCGCAACAGCGGCAAGAGTTTGCGGCGCTTTTGCAAAACACCGACATGGCCGCACGAGAACGAGTTAAACTGGTGCTTGATTTTACCAAGCAATACGGCGACCCGAGGCCGGAAGTGACGAGGTTGGACAGCATGCAATTCTGCTATGTGCCGCCCGGCCCGTTTTGGATGGGCAGCGCCGACGCGGATTCGCTAGACGATTACCAGCGTTTGCACTTGAATGAACATCTAAATTACGGCTATTGGATTTCGCACTTTCCAATAACCGTGGCGCAGTTCGATACTTTTGCAAGCGACACCAGCGCCCACACGAGAAACCCAAGCAGCGTGGATACGCCAGGCAATCTTCCCGTGGTCGATGTAAGGTGGCACGCGGCGCGGCGCTTCTGTGAATGGCTCACGCGAAAATGGCGCAAAGAAGGCCGGTTGCCGCAGGACTGGGAGATACGATTGCCTTCGGAAGCAGAATGGGAAAAGGCCGCGCGCGGCGGTCTCGAGATTCCGGCGGCGACACGTATTCGGAGCATTGCAGCAATTGCGTTCGAGCCAGGCCCGCTGCTAGCTTTATTGCAAAACGCGTTGCCCAAACGGCGTTATCCGTGGGGCGAACAATTCGATGCGAACTTGGCGAACTCAAGCGAAATGAACATTGGGAGCAAGAGCGCGGTGGGTTGCTTTCCCCACGGGCAATCGCCGTATGGTTGCGAAGAAATGAGCGGCAACGTGTGGGAGTGGACTTGTAGTCTTTATCGCAAGTATCCTTATGACCCTCGCGATGGCCGTGAGAATTTTGAGGCAAACTATACGGAGGCGCGCGCTCTGCGCGGCGGTTCGTGGGACTATTCCTCAGTCGATCTGCCGTGCGCCGCTCGCAGCTTCATCCTTCCCGACAATCCATGGCTCAACTATGGTTTTCGCTTGGTTGCCGGCCAGTCCCTTTTTTGAGACTCTGATACTCTGACTATCTGTTACTCTGAGTTTTGCTTTGGCTTTTGATTTTGCTTTTAGCAGAGCGAGCGCTAGCGAGCGGCCTCGAAAATTTTTTTGGAAACAGGTGGATCTGCCCTGAACTCCGGAGGAGTGGGAGGTTTATAGCAAAGCCGTCTTTCAGCGTTGCAAACTCCGCAGCAGTGAAATGTGCATCTGCTCGAATGAACAAAGGCTCGTAGCAACAAAATGCGCGATGTCACTCCTCCGGCGTTTGAGAGAGTACCGCGCGGAATTCTATAAACATTCCACCCCTAACGGGGTTGGCTGAATTGGCGGTTGTTTTTCACCTCATACCGGGATATATTCGCCGCAATTACAAAACGTGTTGAAAGAAAGCATAGGGTACACTTATGACTATCAAAGCAACCAAAGTCGGCATCGTGATTCCGCGCAAGCTACTTGGTGGTTTCGAGGAGTTCGAGGGCGCCGACGTGGTGCGGGGCAACGGCAAAATCGTCGTGATTCTAACGGTGAAAAACGTTACGCTTGGGAAAAAAGCGGTTGCCGAAAGGCCCGCGGCCAAGCTCACGCTCAAAGAGCAAACATTGCTCGCTTCCGCCAAGAAAAAGATTGCTGCGATCAATCGGAATATCCGCAAGGCAAAAGGTTTGACGGAAGCGGAAACAAAGGTCGCGGCTCAGGCCGGTTTGATTGATCCGGAGCAACGTTGGTGGTGGACTGAAGAGTGGCAGAAGGGCGAACGCAGAGCACAACGCGATATCGACGAGGGCCGCGTGAGCAAAGCTTATGATAACGTGGACGAAGCGCTGCGGGAACTCAAAGGCGCGCTATGAAGCTGCAATGGTCGGAGGAATTCAAAAAAGATTATCGCGCATTGCCGCAGCATATTCAAAAACAAACCGATCGCAAGCTGCGGCTGCTCGTTGAGGACCTCTTTCATCCCTCGCTGCGAGCCAAGAAGATGAAGGGCAGAAAAGATGAAATGTATGAAGCGAGCATCACGATGAACTATCGCGTTCTCTTTCAGATCAGTGGCGACACCTATTTGCTGCGACGAATCGGCACGCATGATATTCTCAATCGCAATTAAACCTAGCGAAAGAGAACAGATGCAAAAGCTTCCCAAACTCATCGAAGTGCGACCGCTAGAGCGTTATCAGCTTTGGGTCAAATATTCGAACGGCAACGCCGGCGTCGTTGATTTGTCCGAGCTTGCAGGGCAGGGTGTCTTTGCGCTGTGGAATGACTATCGCGAGTTTCAGAAAGTTTTCCTCGGGCCGTACGGCGAGCTTGCTTGGAACGAGCAAGTCGAAATCCGCCCGGACTCGGTTTATCTCAGAATCACCGGCAAAAAATCTCCGAATCAAGACATTGTCCCCCTTGCGCAAGCCTCGCCTTTAGTGAGCGCCTAAAAATTACTTCCCGAGTTCGTCGTAGCCTTGCCCCCTTGTGTGGGCATTGATGAAGCACTTAAAGTTGGTGCCTCACCAACCGCCCACAAGGGGCGGGGACTACTTTCGTATGGGAAGTTATTTTTAGATGAACCCCGAGGTGATGTTCGAACTGCGTTTTGAATTGCAGCCCGGCACCGCGCGTTATGAAAAAGTGCAAAATGAGATTCAAAAATATTTAACCAAAGCCGCTACGCTGCAATCCCTGCAAGTTGAATCTCTCCACGTTGCAAGCCACATTGTGCCTTGACTTGATACCCCGATTTTGCATTGCAGGTGGCCGAACCCGGAGTTTGCAAGGCCTCCGTGCCTTTAAAGCGCCACGCACTTCGCAAGTGCGTGGCGCTTCATACGGCCTTACTTCACAAACAACATTTCACTATACACCGGCATCGGCCAGAAATCATCGGGCAATGCTTTTTCGAGCTTGCCCGCGAGCGTGCGCACATTGCGCATTTCGGGGAGGACTTTGTCGCGCATGT
>CAYNDW010000605.1:0-4462 GCA_964395375.1 uncultured Cytophagia bacterium | reverse complement strand
TGCAACGCTTCGTGGACTTGGGTTTTAATTTCAGGAAGAGGAATCTTGCGTGCGCGCAGGCCGAACGCGACGTTTTCGAAAACGGTGAGGTGAGGAAAGAGCGCATAGTTTTGGAACACCATGCCCGTGTTACGCCGGCTCGGTGGGCGCGCAGTGACGTCGGCTTCATCAAAATAGATGCGGCCGTTTTCCGGCGTTTCAAAACCCGCGATCATGCGCAGCGTCGTGGTTTTGCCGCAACCGCTCGGCCCGAGCAAGCTGAAAAATTCGCCTTCGGCAATGTCGAGATCGAGCGCATGCACGGCGATCATCTTGCCGTAATTTTTTTGAAGCCCTGCAAGTCGGACGCGCGCCATGATGGTGGTTGAGGCTCCTTGGAAAAAAGTTTGTAGTTGCGCCTTCAGGCGCCGATCATTTTGACTTTCTACGCCTGAAGGCGCAACAACGAACGCAACAACTACGAGCGTGATGATGAACTCACTTCGCCGCGGCCTTGCCTTGATTGCGAATGTTCGCGTCCCAATACTTCATCCACGTTTCGGAGCTATCGGCGAACATTTTCCAATTTAACGGCAAGCCCGGGAAATTGCGCGGATCGGTTTCGGGCGAGAATTCCGCGAAGTTCAAATCCGTGCGGCTGGGAATGCGCCAATACTTTTTCGCGGCGTAGAGATAAGACTCCGGCGTGGTCACGTATTCATAAAAAGTTTTGGCGAGGTCGCTGTTCTTTGCGCCGGCCACGAGCGCGATGCCTTCGGGCACTAGGGGCACGCCGCTTTTCGGCACGAGGTATTCAAACGGGTAACCGTACTGATGCTTTTGCAACAGCACGTCGGGATGATTCCACAGTGTGAATTGCGCCTCGCCGCGCGAGAGCGCGAGATAGAGCAGTGTGGGATTCGCGGCGTAAGTTTTCGTATTCGCCTCCAACTGTCGCAGCCAATCATAGCCTGCGTTCACGGAGCCGCTGCTTTGCAATTGGCGATAGATCAACGCGAAGAAAATCGCGCGCATGGTTCCCGAAGCGAGCGGATCGCGAATGGCGATTTTGTCGCGCCATTTTTCCTGGAGCGCCTCTTCCCAATCTTGCGGCGCGGCTTCGCGCGCAAGCGTTTGGGAATTGTACATGATCACTTCCGGCGTGATCCACGTGGCATACCAATGATCTTGTTCGTCGCGATAGTTCGCATCCACGGCCGCGGCCCACGAGGGTTTATATGGCGCCAACAGATTTTCCTTTGCGGCACGCATGAACAGCGGCGCGGGCGCGCCCCACCAAATGTCTGCCTGTGGATTGGAGCGCTCCGAGCGCACCCGATCCAACGCATCTTGCGCGCCCATATCGAGCCATTGCACTTTGACGCCGGGATGATCTTTTTCAAAACGTTTGGCGAAATCATCGAGCAGCTCTTTGCCATGAGGAGAATAGATGACGAGGCTTTGGCCTTTCTCGCCGCAGCCGAAAAGCAAACAGGTGAGAATGACGAGAGGGAAAGTAAGTTTACGCAAGTGGGTGATCCTCAATTGAAGCTTGAAGCCATGGGTTTATAAGATTGGAGTCGTGGATTGAGGAGCCTTGATTGGAGTGTTGGATTGATGGAGCCTGACGCATCTCGTTGGCATTAAAACAATCACCTCAATAATCCATCACTCCAACAATCCACAACTCCATTACTCCAACCCCGGCTCTTCTTCCCCGACGGCGCATGCGACTTCTTTGGAAAAGCCGCGGTCGCCGTTTTGATCCAGCGCGCGCAAGCGATAATAATAAACGCCCGGCTTAGGCGGCGCATCAATGAAGCGATAATGCTGAGCCTGTTGTGAAGTTCCCAGCGCGGGCATGTAGCCGCAACGCGCAAACGTGCCGGTGCTCGTGCCCTCCCGCCGTTCGAGCTCGAAACCTTCCACGCCGTGCTCGTATGCCGTGCGCCATTCCAAGCAAATCGTTTTTAGCTGATGGCGGCTCGCCGTGAATTCACTGAGGCGCGCGCCGTTGGCATTCGAGCGCCAAGACGAGGTTAGCGCCGGCCCCAACTCCTCTTGTTCGAAATGCCAGAGGCCGAGGGTGTAGGCATCAGCAACAAGCGTTTGCGCAACGGGATAGGAAGCTTCATGATATCGCGCGAGGTTTGACAGGCGCACTTCATCCAGCTTGCCCGAAAACGTCTTGCCGCTGGGGATGCCGCCAAGGAACAGCGTCGCCGCCTCCGGCCAATGCCAGTCCTCGGTCAGCGTGGTTACGGCAACACATTCGCCATTGAGATAAAGACGCGCATGGCGCGCATCCGTTGCAGCGTGCTCATAAACCACGGCCAATTCCAACCATTCATCCGCCGCGAGGGCGCGAGGCGCGAAGAGCTTTGCGGCAATAGTCGTGGCTCCATTAAACTCTGCGACCAAGCTTTGACCCGGCTCTTTGCGCAGTTGAAAGCTAAGATGATTGGCCTCGGCATTTCCCAGGGCAAGCAAAGTAGCGGGCGCCTGGGTTTCATTCAAAAAGATGCGCGTTTCGAAAGTGAAGCCCGAGGGCGCGGCCCAAGGCAACGCGAGCATGGACAAATCCACGGCCAAATAATCGCGTGTGCGCAGCGGGGCGTCTTGCAATCCGAAGCCGAAGATGCGGTCTTCCGCTTCGAGCACTACCGGTCCGGGAAAATTTAGAAAACCATTGGTATGCCATTGCGTGTTAATGGAGGAAGGAAACAGAAAGGCGAGGCTAATAACGATGACAGCGCTAAACCGTTTTTTCAAAGGAACTCTACTCCGACAAAAGCGATGATCGTTTGATAAAAAATAAACCGGCTTGAAGCGTGGGCAGATGAGCAAAGTCGCAAGAACTGATTTTCAAGCCGGTCGAATATAAAAGAAACGTCTTGAGATGCAAGCGCTATTTCGGCGTTAATGCGCACGGGTTTTTAGGATCGCCGATTAAATAACTTTCCCATTTTCCTTGGCCGTCATTCCCGCAGTCTTTAAGCGGGAATCTATTTTTATGTGCTTGGATGCCCGATTAAAGCGCTCGGGCATGACAGGTCAAATGGGTAAGTTATAAAAACGGCGTTCCTAAGCGGGAATCCATTTTCGTAAATGCTTGTGGATGTCTGATTAAAGCACTCACATGACAATCAGCGCACGTAGGCTTTCTTGCCTACGTGAACGGTATTGGGCTTAGGGCTGGCGCAAATCTGCGGCATGCCGAGCATGAAATCCTGCCAGGAATAGAGCTTGAACTGCCGGCCGGGCGAATCATGCTTCACGATCAAGCCGTGCGGAAATTTTTCGTGTACGCCATGATGCGTGACCTCCAAGCCGTCCGTTTCTTCGGAACCGATGGTGTCAAGGGTCGTGAGCAGCTTATGCTCGTGCGGGTTGCCCGGCTCGCCTTCGCGACGATACACTTTAATCGAAGAATAGCTTTTTCCTTTTTGGCTGGAGAGCAACAGATAGCCGGTCTTCTCAGTGCAACGATAAATGGCCAAGCCTTCGCGATCGCCCTCAATGCCGTCGCCTAACGCGAACTCTGCAAGCTGGGTATCGTTGCCGCTCGCGGGATCAGCGTGATATTTCCGCACCGCGGCTTCTTCATCGCCGGCATAGACATAACCCAACTCATCGTCGGCCACGAGGCCTTCTACTTTATCTAGGATAGAGTTGCGACCAAACGCGCGCACATATTGACCGTGCACCTTACCCTGGCCATCGTCGAATAATTGGTATTGATGCAAGTGCTTTGCAGATTCGCCCTCGCGGCTGCTGGTCATCACGAACATCGCGCCGTCGCTCGTCCGGCGATATAAGCACAAGCCGTAAGGCGCTTCCAACTCCGGCGTGGGAATGCCGCCGGCAATCGTGATATCCGTCAACGCGCCGGTTGCAGGATTGATTTCAAAAACCCGCAGCGTGCGCTTGCGGCATTCCTGTGTCACCGCAATGTCGATCATCCGCTTTCCGAGTTTCATTCCCTGGCGCACGTCGACATTGTTCGGGCGCTCAATGGGCACAAATTGCAATTGCTCGCCTTGGAGATTCCAAACGTACAAGCCGCCTTGCGCGGAGTCTTTATCCGTGCCGATGATGGCCGACAACGCGGGGTTCGTTGGGTTAATCCAAATCGCGGGATCATCGGCGTCAACTTTCACCGAATCCGTGGCGAGCTTGGGAATAATTTTGACTCTTGCGGAATTGGAAGAACTGGAAAAAGTGGCGGGCAGAAATGCCACAAAAGTTGCCGCGCAGAGGCCGGCTCTGAGGTTGATCCACATGTTTGACTCCCGAAAGTTGTGCGTGCAAGAAGTTTGAGTCACAAGCAAACGTCGTTTAAAAAAATGAAGGGGGATTATAAGAAAACCCCGGCAGTTCGCGCAAGTGGCGCAATGTAAAATCTTTGTGTGATATACTCGTTGCGGGTGAAATTGTACCGCGACATTCATGTCGCGAGCATTGTTTCCTCGCGACATAAATG
>CAYNDW010000604.1:0-4482 GCA_964395375.1 uncultured Cytophagia bacterium | reverse complement strand
ATGGTGGAAGCAGCCCTGGCGAGTCGAATGGCCAGGATGAAAGGTGCCATGTACGCATTCCATGGAAAAACCATCGATGAATTGGGCGGTGTTTGCTTAAAACGAAGAGTGGCCCAGGGGGTTATTGTTCGGTTGTATGATCGTGTCGTGACTCTTAATGATCGCATGCGAATGGATTTGGCAAGAGAATGCTGTTTGGATGAGAGAAAAATTCAGGTGGTTCAGAATGGAATTGACATTGACTTATTCCGTCCACGCTCAGATCAGCAGGCATTACGGCAGCGCTACGGTTTGCCGATCGACCGTTTCATTATAGGGAATGTCGCACGGCTCGATCCTGTCAAGAATCATGAGACTATTTTCAAGGCTCTCGATCGCCTTAGCAATCAAAACAAGAAGCCGTTTGTCTTGCTTGTCGGAGATGGACAGCATCGATCATTCTTAGAGCGGGAGATTGGCCGTCTCGGGTTAGCCGACGATGTCCGCATTTTCGGCCATAGTAATAGAGTATTTGAATTACTTAACTGTATGGATGTCTACGTCCAATCCTCTCTTTACGAAGGTGCCAGTCACACTCTGGTTGAAGCGATGGCATGCGGGTTGCCGGTAATTGCCACTGATGTTGGTGGGACAGCTGATCTAATTACAGATACGCAGGAAGGGCTGTTGTTTCATTCCGGCGAGGACCAGGTCTTGGCAAACTTCGTCCGAGAGCTGCAGCAAGATGGAGATAGGAGACATGAAATGGGGCGTCGAGCAAGGGAGCGCGCCGTCAATTTCTATTCCGTGCAGAGGATGGTCCAACGTTATGAGAGCTTGTACGTAGAGCTGGCAATGGAAAGTTAGGCATGTTAGTCAAGTTTCTGTCGGATCTGCATGGGACGATCGCTGAATCACCATTTGGCAAGAAGGCAGCGCTGCGTTTATTTCGGCGAGATCAGACATGAGAATACTTGTTTTGTTCTTGGCATATTATGGGTTTCTCCTCTACAGCCTCGTAGATCCATTCGTCGGGCTGCTATTTTTCATTAACATTCTAATCTTCCGGCCGGAAAACTTGTCGTGGGGAAGCCCAGTTCTAGGGTCACTGCACTTGTTGACTGCGGTGGCAGTGTTGGTTGGATATCTCATACACCGTGAAAAATATGTGTCCCACGTGCACTTTCATCATGGCCATCAAAAGGTAACGGTGTTCGTCTTCCTGGCCTTCATTGCATGGCTATGCATAGTCTCAATACTCGCCGAAATCTCGCAAGATCTGAGTTTCAGGCAGACTACCGAACTAGCCAAGATATTTGTGATGTGTGTCCTTTTTTCCTTGATCATCAAGTCGGCGGCGCAGGTAACGCTATATGCATGGGTTACCGCAATTTCGATTGGGGCGCTGAGTTTTTGGGGAATTTTACAAGGGTTGGCGGGAAATGAACGGTTGGAAAATCTCTGGAGCTCTGGGTCTGGCCCGTTAGCGGCCATGCTGGCGTTGCTCGCCCCGTTCGTTTTCTCCTATGGATTGGACCGTACCAGGCCCTATATCATTCGAATGGGAATTTTTGCCTGCACGGCAGCGATTGTATTGTGCCTCATTTTCACTGAATCCCGAGGTGGATTTGTTGGCATGGTTGCTGGGATGGTTGTACTCTTGGCACGAGTCAGGCAGCGTATGAGAATCGTAATTGTGTTGGTTCTGTTGGGTCTTATAGCGCTGCCTTGGGTGCCTGCGACCTATACCGACCGTATTTCAACCATTTTTCAAGAGCAAGAATCCATTGATTCCTCGGCCGCGTCAAGGCCAGTACTCTGGAATATAGCCATGCGGATGTGGGGGGAATATCCCATCGCCGGCGTTGGACTGCAGAATTTCTCTGATGTGAAGGAGAAGTTTTCTGAACGGTATCGCGATTTGGCAACAAGAGAGGACGTGGCCGATGTTGTTTTTGGGAGAAATCGAGTCCCTCACGGCCTCTATCCCTGTCTTATGGCGGAAACCGGATTGGTTGGGACCGCACTTTTCATGTTTTTACTTTTATATAACGTATTTGCGCGACTTCCGAATGGATTTGGTTCCTCTGAAACTGAACGGAGCATAAGCATACAGTTCAGAGGGGCCCAGGCAGGGCTTATCGCGTTTGCCGTGGCGTCAATCTTTATCGATAGCTACACGATTGAGATGTTCTATTTTCAGTTGATGGCCGTGGGCGCTTTGCGCGGGCATGCGTTTTCTCTTATGACCGAAGCAAGTCAAAGTACGAAGTCGTCAGATTCGACACCTAATCAAAGCAGCCCCTCTGTCCTCGTAACGAATTAAGCTCGGTCCAACTCCACGATTTAGTTCATGATGATCTCTCGCAGACGGCATAAAATTATTGCTCTTCTTCTCGTGTTTATCTCCTCGATTGTAGGATTAGCACTTGTTGAGTCAGGAATGCATCTTTCGGGTCTCGATTATGCCCTAGTATGGCAGCCGGATCCTCAGTTGGGGTGGCGACATGTTCCTGGTGCTCAAAGGTTATGGACGGAAGAGGGGAGAGGGCTAGTCAAAATCAACCAGCTGGGATTTCGAGATCGGGAGCGTACGTTTGATAAATCGACAAATGTATTTAGGATCGCGGTATTTGGCGATTCAATGACCGAGGCGGTCCAGGTGAACCTCGATCAAACGTTTACCTATTTGATCGAGGAAAAGCTGAAAGAGAAGCACTACAGCGTCGAAGTGTTGAATTTCGGTGTAAGCGGATACTCACCGGTACAGGAATTACTGCTCTTCCGTCGAGAGGGTGTGCGTTATGGATCAGACATCGTCATCTGGGCAGTTTTCCTCGACAATGACATTTCAGGCTGCCATCCGGGGCTGACCGTGAGTGAATGGGGATCACCATTTTTGGTAGAAACGAAGGACTTTCAGGTTGACTTTTCACGGGCCGAACAGTCTGTCAAGGAGTTTCAGCAACAACCGTTTTCTTGGATCAGGGCACACTCCAGCATTTATCGCTTCTTAAGCATGTGGCGATGGAGACTTATGGCTCAATTAAATGCGCTGCCTGTGATATCCCAGGCGCAAGTCCCGAAGCGGTTTCAGCATTACGAGAAACGCAGTTCGCCGTTGCCTGAATGGGAAGCGGCTTGGAGTTGCTTTGAGCGAACAGTCAAGCAGTTTTCCGAAGAGGTCCACCAGCAGGGAGCTCGTTTGTTGATCGTGAGTGTGCCTTCTGCCTATGAAGTCAATGCCAAGTCGTGGGCCGATAATCTGGCCGCCATCCCGCAGATGTCACAGCACGAGTGGGATCTCCTGTTACCACATCAAAGGCTGAAAGCCATCGCTGTGAAACACGATATAGCAGTTATTGAGCCCCACGACACATTTAAGCAATTACAGGATGGTCCACCGATCTATTTTGGGAATGCCGGACATCTTACGCCGCATGGTCATATGAAGTTAGCAGAGATTGTGGAGAAATTTATTCTGAACAATTTCTTGTCTCTTGACAAAATTGCCCCAAATTAACTTTCCTGAAATTATTTAGGCCTAACGCATGAATAAGACCAGATTATCCAATGTGACTCTCGGTATTGGGGTTATCGTTTTTGGAGCAACGTTTCTCGCCGCTGCAATGCCCGGGGCCGATCCAGGGTGGGGATTGAATAAGAGCATCGCCTTGGCTACAGGGGGTTTTCTTATCATTTCTGCACTTCTTATTCGGGGTCTTTTGAAGAGCAAGGTGCTCACAACTATCGCAATTATTTATTTCACCTATCTTGCCTTTGACGTCTGTATCAGCATTCTTTATTTCACGAACATCCTGGAGCCACCTTCATACTATTCTTCTTCTGTTTGGGTCTTTGAGGGTTCAGATAAGACAGTCCATTTCGATCCCATCCGTGGATATACCCTCACGCAATTACCTTCCCGATGGGCTCGAGTAACACGAGGTACCGTCGAATATGTCGGTGTACTGAAGGGCAACAATCAAGGTTTTCCCGACAGCAATGATTTTTTCGCCAAGCGGAGGGATGGAGAGGGAAAACGATGGGCTGTCTTTGGTGATTCGTTCTCTGCTGGTCAGTATCTGAAGAAAAACTGGCCTGACTCCGCAGAGGAGTTAAGTCGTTTTCAGAATGCTCCTGTAACGTTTCTAAACTTTTCTATTGATGGTGGAGGACTAGCTAATTGGTGGAGCATATTAACGAAGCTAGTGTATGCCGATCGCTATGAGATCGATGGGATCGTGTTCGCAGTGTACCCGTCAGATCTGAGAAGGAAGTTTACGGTCAGTGATCATCGCGGCGAAAAGGGCCACGCACGGGGAAGGGTATCATCATGGGACCCCAACACCTATCCCCTCACGTTGGAAGCTGCACGCCCTTTCTTTGAAACTCCGTACGCATCTTACGTCGTGTCCTCCGACCAGTTTGATAGGTTCCTCAATGGCAGCTGGCCCCCCCCCCTGCATAATGACAAGAGAGTACGTCTGGATTTTGCGTGGC
>CAYNDW010000603.1:0-4484 GCA_964395375.1 uncultured Cytophagia bacterium | reverse complement strand
ACGAGCAAGGGCAATGCGATGCGCTATTGTCTCGTGGAGGGCGGCTATCAATCCGGCGTGTGGCTGGTGGATACCGGCGAGGATTTTGATTTTCATCACAACGTCATCATCGACAGCCATTTCTTTTTGATTCGCGAAGCGAGCAACCGCCGCACGTATCGCTTGCGCGATAGCATCATCGCGAACAATCGCAACTATGCCGGTTACGGCTCCGCCGGTGGCCCGCTCACACCGAGCGGCTCCGAAGCGCCTTTGCAGGAAGTCAATATCGTGAAGACCGGCAACGTGCAAATCGAGCTGGACACGCCGCGGCCCGCGGAGTTGAGCTGGCACATGCCCAAACATTATTTGCACATCACGCCGAGAACTTTCGGCAGCGAACTCGGCGCGGGGTTGTTCAAAAAAGCAATGACAGAAAAATGATGGACAGAAAAATGGCATCCCTTTTTGAATACGGATGACGCGGATTTACACGGATAAAAAATCCGCGTCATCCGTGTCATCTTACAGGCGCAGTCCGCGTTCAAAGCTTTTACCTTAAATCTTTCTGAATATTTCAAACCTTGAACTTCTTTCAATCTATGCCCCGTCTTTCTTTCGCGTTCTTCGTTTCACTCTTGCTCAACCTTCCCGTATTGGCACAAAACGCTGATTGGCCGCAGTGGCGCGGGCCGAATCGGGATGGCGTTGTGGCATCGTTTGTCGTGCCGCAAACGTGGCCGGTGGCGCTCAACAAAGTTTGGCAAATCGAAGTCGGCGAGGGCCATGCTTCGCCGCTTTTGCAAGGCCAACATGTTTATGTTTTCTCGCGCCGCAATGACAAAGAAACGAGCGCGGCGTTTGCGCTGGAAAGCGGCAAGCTGCTTTGGCGCGCGCAATATGACGCGCCGTATCGCGTGACCGCCGAAGCGAGCGCGCACGGCAAAGGCCCGTTTGCCACGCCCGCGTTGTATGACGGCAAACTCTACACGTTCGGCATCACGGAAACTCTCTCGGCGCACGATGCCGCGAGCGGCAAGCTGATTTGGCGCAACGATTATTCGAAAGCGTACAAGATGCCGCATGCTTATTACGGCACTTCGTTCTCGCCGCTGCTCGTTGAGGGTTTGTGCATCGTGCATGTGGGCGGCCCAGACAACGGCGCGCTCGTCGCGTTGGAGGCGGCAAGCGGAAAGGAACGCTGGCGTTGGTGGGGCGATGGGCCGGCTTTCGCTTCGCCGATTGTTGCGGAACTTCACGGCGTCAAACAAATCATCGCCAAAACGCAGCAGAACGTCATCGGCGTCGAGCTGCGCACGGGCAAAGCGCTCTGGCAATGGCCGTACAAAATTTTATACGACAATACCATCACCACGCCGGTGCTTTTTGGCGATCTGCTCCTGCTCTCGGATTTTGAAACCCCACTGCACGCGATTCAAATCAAACTCGATAAAGGCGGGTGGAGCGTGAAGCCGGCTTGGCGCAACGAGCAGGTGAGTTTGTTCATGAACACGCCGGTCATTCATCGCGAGATGATGTTGGGATTTTCCGACAGCAACAAAGGCCAATACTTCGCCCTTGAGCCGCGCACGGGAAAATTGTTGTGGACGAGCGCAGGCCGGCAGGCGGAGTCCGCGATCACTTTGTTAGCCGACAAGCTGCTCGTGATCTTAACGGAAAGCGGCGAGCTTATTTTTGCCAATGCCGCTGCGAGCGGTTATTCTCCGCTGGCGAAATATCAAGTCGCGGCGAGCAGCACGTTCGCTCATCCCGTGCTCGTGGGCCGCAAGGTTTTGATCAAAGAACAGAGGCATCTCGTGCTGTGGGAAATCGGTTTGTAACTTTGATTGGAGAATTTATGACTATGCTGCGTCTGGCGCTGTTTGCACTTTGTATTATTGTGATTGTCACAACTTTGAGTGAAGCAACTTTTGCCCAAACGCTCTCACCCGCCGAACGCGCGCGCATTGAACGATACGGCGAGCAGTATGTGCTTGCGCTCAATTCCGGCTCTGCCGAGTCGTACACGAAAACCATCGACGCCATTTATGCCGCAAGCACGCTTGAGAAAGTCGGCTTGGCGCGCCTTCAAAAACAGATGGAACGATTGCACAATGATCTGGGCACAGTGGAATATCATCACGCTGAACTGGCCGAATTCAAAATGGGCGAGACCATCAGCCGTGTGCTGCATGTGTATGCCAAGCCCTCCGCTGCGGCAATGTGGAGAGATTTTCAATTTCGCCTCGAAAATAATCCGCCGTTCAAAATAACCGAGCTGGCCTTTATCGCGGAAGTTGCCGAGCCGGTTTATCTGCCCAACGGCGCCATCACTGATTCGAATACGCTATCATGGCTCAATAGCTATCTCGACAAATTGATCGCGCAAAATGATCTCGCCGGCAGCGTGCTCATTGCTGAAGGCGAGCGTATCGTATTCGAGCGCACGTATGGATTTGCCGACGCCAAGCGCGCGGTGAAAGTCACCTCCGAAACGCGCTTCAATCTCGGCTCCGGCAATAAAATGTTCACGGCCCTCGCCGTTGCGCAGCTTGTCGCCGCCGGAAAGTTGAGCTACGACATGCCCCTCATCAAATTCTTTCCCGATTTTCCCCAACGCGAATTTGCCGAGAAGGCGACGATTCACCATTTGCTTTCACACATTTCCGGCATTGGAGAGTATTGGACGGAGGAATACGAAAAGCATCGGCAAGAACTTCGCACGTTGCATGATTACCTGCCGTGGATATACCAAGCCGGCATTAGATTCCAACCTGGAAAAGAATTTTCTTATAGCAATTCGAATTTCTTGCTTGCCGGTTTGATTATCGAGCAAGCGAGCGGCGTGAACTACTTCGATTATATCCGCCAAAATATTTATCAACCGCTCGCGATAACGGCATCCGACTCATACTTTATGAGCGACGAAAAGGCGGGGTTGGCAGCGCCGCTCAAACGAGACGGGAAGGGATGGGCCGTGGCTGAACACGGCTTGCGCGGCAACTCTGCCGGCGGCGGCTATTCCACAACGCGGGACATGTTGAAGTTCGCGCGCGGGCTGGTTGCCGGAAAAATTATTTCCAAAGAAAATTTGAATACGCTGCTGACTTCAAAAACTCGCGGCTTGAGCGAAGCCCTCGAATACGGCTACGGCTTTATTCTTTCCGATGAGGGCAAGGTTCCTTCGTTCGGACACGGCGGCATCGCTTCCGGCGTAAATTTCGAACTCCGCTATTTTCCGCAATATGATATGACTTTTGTGGCCTTTTGCAATCAAGACAACGGCGCGTATGACGATCTACGCAAGAACGTCATCAAGCTGATCACCGGAGCGCGATGAGCGGCGATCTCGCACTTGCTTTGTTGAATGCATTTGCAATGAGGGAGTAAGAATGTTGAAACGATTTTTTATTGGAAGCATCTTGAGCGCATATTGGCTTGTGGGTACAACCACGCTCTGGGCGCAAGAACGTTTTGCCGATAATTTTGAAAAAGATCTTTCCGGCTGGCAGCTTATCGGCGGCCACGCGATTCGGCTCGTCGATTCGAGTGATCCGGCGCATGGCAAAGTCATGCAGCTCGAACCGGACGGCGCGGTGTATGCGTTGATCAAAAATTCCGACCGCTGGGGCAGCGTGCGCGTGGAAGGCGAAGTGCTGTTTCCCGACGACGGCGATAACTACATGGGCTTGATCTACAATTTTACGCAACGCAACGCGCGCACGGATTTCGGGAGTATTTACATTAAAGGCAATGGCAGCTACGTGCAAGTGAATCCGTGGCGCGACGGCAATGCTTCGCGGCTTTTGTATAACGAATACACGGTGCGCTTGACCGGCGACGAAGCTATTCGCATCAACACGTGGCATCGCTTCAAAGCCGAGATCAAAGGCAACGTGTGCCATTTTTATGTCGGCGACATGAACACGCCGAAGGTGGGCTTCGATTTGTTCGAGCATACTGCGGGCTTCATCGGCTTCAAGCCGCGCATCGTGGGCACGCCGGTGTGGCTCGATAATATCAAAGTCACTTCGATTGCGGCCTTGAGTTATGCGACAAGCAGAACGCCGGAGTTTGTTTACGCGCCGGACTCGTTGCTCACCGATTGGCAAGTGATCGGCCCGCTGCCGCAACCGGTTCTCGCGATTGATCGCAACAGCGATTCAACTGCAATCAAAATTCTCGCGGAGGGTGCGACTTATGTTTGGCAGCCATTCGCAACGGATGCGCGCGGCGCGGTAGTGACGGGAAGGATCACGGAATACAACGGCAGCAAGCCCGTCGCCTATTTCCGCACGCTACTGCGCGCCGAGACCGAGAAGAGCGTGACGCTGCATTTTACCACGCTCGATGAGCTGGCGTTGTTCGTCAATGGCCGCTTCGAGGGGTTTATCAATCGCGACGGCTATGTGTCAGGTGAGAATGATTGGAATGCGTGGTTTGATTTCTGGAAAAACCCGAAACACGCGGGGAGCAAAGTGACGATTCGACTCAAGGCCGGCGTG
>CAYNDW010000602.1:0-4494 GCA_964395375.1 uncultured Cytophagia bacterium | reverse complement strand
CGTCCCACACTTCAGCATAATTTCCCGCGCCGGGCACGGCTTTGCGCGATACGACCTCGGCAACCAAATCCATCGCGAAGTCGAAAACTTTCACCGTCACTTCGGTGGCGCGCGTGCTGTTATATTGGAAGCGCACGTGGCCGTCGTTGTTGAGTTGATTGTGGCGAAACGGCGAGAAGGGATTGGGATACGCATACGTGCGCGGCTGGCCGTTTTCACCCGCGGCAACAGAGCCGCGCGCGATCCGCCAATTCGCGCCGTCGTCATCCGTATAAGCCAAACCATCCGGGCCGCCGGCAAACAAGCGCGCGCCGAGCACGCCCGCGGCGAATAGTTCATTGCTCAAATACTTTTGCCCAAGCGCGCGATCTTCGATCAACGGAAACTTCGCCCACGTGCGACCGAAGTCGTGCGAGCGGAACAAACCGTTGTCGCTCACGACGTATGCCATCGAATCCTCGAACGCAAAGTTGTGCGCGAACTCGCCTTCGAGCGAGACGAGCCATGAGTAGCCGCCGTCCGCGCTCACGGACACGGCGCGAAATTCTCCTACGCTTTCGGCGTTGACCGTCGCGGCCCAAAGATATTCGCGGCCGCGCCATTTCTGCGGCCCGAGCGCAACCACGAAATTTCCGGAGATGGCTTGCGTTTGATTTTGATGCGAGAAGTTCGTCCACGTGCTGCCGCCGTCGAGCGATTTATTCACGCCGCCCGCGCTACCGGCCCACAACACGCCGTCGGCATTGATCACGGAGAATAAACGATGATTGAGATTGCCGAGTGGATCGAAGAAGAAACTATCCGGCGGAACCACTTCCCAACTTTGCCCGCGATTGTCGCTCTTTTGCAAGCCGCCGCCGAAGCTTGCAATCCAAACGCCGGTCGGGTGCAATGCAATGTCGAAAGTAATGTTCTGCACTGGAGTCGGGCCGGGTTGTTCGACATAGGCCCATGTCGCGCCTTTGCTCGTGGAATAAGAAAGTCCGCCGCCGGAAGGGAGCAAGCCTTCGGGCACGAGCGTGTCGAACGCGGTCGCCACCCAAATGATGCTGTCGCTGACGGCGAGCGAAGACACGCCGCCGCGCGGCAAACCGTTCGCGTGCGTGTAAGTCACCCATGTTGCGCCGTTGTCTTTCGAATGCGCGAGGCCTTTGCCGGTGCCGAGCCAGATCTCGCCATTGTGAATGACGATGTCGCTCACCGAGTTCGAGCGCAAACCCGCGAGCGGCGCGCCTGCGGTCGTGCGTTCTTTGCCAAGTTGCCAACTAATTTTCGCGGGAGGCTGGGCGTGAACAGTGAGCGTGCTTGCGAGTAAGAATAAAAAGAAAAGCAAGCTACGCGCGTGCGCAATGATTGCAGCGCGCGCTACAATATTCCCCCCTTGAGGGGGGCAGGGGGGTGTCGTCTGGTGTTGCCAAAAACTAAAGTGCTTGCACGTTTCGGAGAACACTCCCCTCAAGGGGAGAATTATTGGAGAAGTTTTAATGCGCATCATGAAGCCAACGGCTTTTTCGAGCTGCTCAAAAAGATTCCTTCTGAATGACAGCTTAGAGTAGAAGGATAGCTTAGAGAGGTTTGAAAAAAATCTTGTCAGCATATTTTCACCAAAGGAATTTTCGTTATGGCGTGACGTTGATCGTGCGAATCATTTTTTCGCTCAAGCCGCCGTTGCGGTCTTGCGCTTGAAACTCGAAGCGATACGTTCCGGTCGCGGCTTGCGGCGTAATTTGAATGGTGAGCGAGTAGCGTCCGTCATTGGCAACCGCGTCGCCTTCTTTGCCGTCATCGCGCATGGCGAAAGGATTGCCGGTGGCCGCGGCGCCGCTCGGCAGAAAAGAATTGAAGAACACGCGCGTGATCGCGTCGTCGCAAATGGCGTCGGCATCGCTCGCTTGTATGGAAAGCACATGCGTGTTTGGCGTGGCGCTGCGCGAGATGGTTGCGGGCACGTTAGGTTCGGAGAGCACGGGAATCGTATTGTTCGTCAAACGCACGCGCGTGATGCGCAACGTTTGTAACTGCGCGGCGCTCACGCCGCCGGTCACATCAACGGCGCGAAAGACCAGATTGAAGAGGCCGCAAGCAGATCCAAAACGCGCAGGGTTTGTTTTCAATCCAAAGGCGCCATCGTTCGCCGCGCCATCGCCGCTTTTGCCGTCATCGCGCAATGTGTCGATGCGCGCGGGTTTCGGAAACGCGGGTGGATAGATTTCAAGCACAATAAACTTGATTGTGTTCACGCCATCGGGGTCCGTGGCGTTGGCTAAAAATTGCGGCGTATAGCTCGAATCCGTCCAAACCACGCGTGGCGCATTCACGGAGTTGATCTTCGGCAAGCGATTTTCCACGCCGCCCAGAATCGTGAGGGTATCTTTCGCGACCGCACTGTTGTTGTTGCTTTTGTCGCCTGCGGTAAATTCCAAAACAAATGTGCCGGTTTGATTGTTGGTAAGCGCGGCGTTGATCGCGAGGAAGTATTGTCCGTCGTTTTCAAGAATGTCACCGCTCTGTCCGTCGTCGCGCAGATTGTGCGATGCAACAGGGGTTGTGTCGCTCTTGCGGACGTTCAATATGACGCCGGCAATGTCGGATACGCCTTGATCGTCTTCCACGCGCACGTGAATGCCGACCGGCTGCGCGGGCGTTTGATAGGCTTGATTCGGCGCTTGAATGAGCGCAATGCGCGGCGCTTGTTCTTCCACTTGCGTGGGAATTTCTTCATTGCAAGCGCAGAAGGCGGCGCAGAGCAGGAGAAAGAAGAGAAGAGACGTTTTCACAATGAATCGTTCCTTTAATCAAACCAAAAAAGTGCTGTGCTTTTAAAACAATTGCTGTGGGTTGGAATAAAAGCCGCGGTGCAACCGTCGCTGATCGCTCAAAGTTTCATTTCCTCCAAACGCCACTCGGTTATGCACCGCTCCTGCGTGCTGAAGTTGATGCCGAGGAGTAAAATCTTCTTGCCGCTGCTCAGATGCTTCTCGAAATACTTCTTCGCTTTGATCTGCGCAATGGCCTGCTCCGCGGACTGGTTGCACTTGAGCTCGACGATATACACGCGCTCGGGAAAATAAACTTCCATGTCGATGCGGCCGCGCGAGGTCAAGACTTCGGTTTGCACGAGCACGCCGCTCGCGGCGACCATTAAGTAAAACACGGTATGATAAAAGTGCTCGTCTTGCCCTTCGATGTGCGGATACGGAATGGCGGAGAGAATGGCGTTGCAGGTGGCGATGAAAGAGTCGAGATCTTCTTGCGCCAAATACTCATGCAGCCGGCTGTACTGCTCTCGCAATGCCGTGCTCGGAATTGCGGAAAAGTTTTTATAGAGGTAACTCAAGAAGGCGCTCTTGACTTCTTGGTTGGGATAGCCTAAGCGATAGCGGTCGCCGTCAAAAGCATGAATCGTAAGATAGCCGGTCTGCAACAACAGCGGTTCCAGGTCCAAATGATCCAGATCATAAGCGGAGAAACTCGCTTCTTGCAACTGCAAATTCTCAATGTCTGTGATTGGGTACTTCTTTTCTTTGATCAGATTGACCAAAAACGACGGCGTGGCGGTCTCGAACCAGTAGTTCTGAAAGAGGCCTTTTTCAAACACATTCAAAATGGAAAACGGGTTATAAACTAAAACCTCTTTCACTGTGAAGCGATAGCCGTTGTAACGGGCTTTGAGTTTTTTGAGCATCGTGGGCAGAGGCTCGTTCAAGCCTTCGGCAAGCTGTGCGAGGTGTTCGGCAAAGTAAAATTCCAACTCGTGCTGCGTATATCCCAAAAGCTCGGCGTAAGCCGGATGCATGGTGAGGTCGTTGAGATTGTTCAGCTCCGAAAAAATGCTGACGCGCGCGAATTTGGAAATGCCGGTGACGAACACGAATTGCAACGCTTCGTTGACGTTGCCGCCTTTGAGCACGCCGAAAAAATTTCGCAACACCTCGCGATTCTGTTTGGCGATCTCCAACTCCGCCTCGCCTTTGCCTAGATGCGAGATCAAGGGTTTGTCGTATTCGTCGAACAACACCACAACTTTTTCGCCGGCCTTGCGGCTGAGGCTGACAATCAACTCTTTAAAGGTTTCCGGCAAGAGTTTGCTCGACAAGCTGAGGCCATGTTCTTCCGCGATTTTCGTCAACGTCACCCCAATGCCTTCTTTCAGCTTCTCCGAGGTTTCGTTGCTGATTTCACTGAAATCAAGATATAACACGGGATGCGGCTTCCAATCCCAATTCGCGTTTTCAATCCACAAGCCTCGAAACAAATCTTTTTTGCCCTCAAACAACCTCTTCAGAGTAGAAACGAGCAAAGACTTGCCAAAACGCCGCGGGCGCGAGAGAAAATAAAACTTACCTTCGGTCGCCATCTTATAGATGAGGCGCGTTTTATCGACATACACGCAATCTTTAGCGATCAACTCTTCGAAGTTTTGAAGACTGAGAGGAAGCTTTTTCATATTGAGGCTCGCTTACAAACGATCAACTGAATTACTGATCTTATCTA
>CAYNDW010000601.1:0-4508 GCA_964395375.1 uncultured Cytophagia bacterium | reverse complement strand
CCGCCATTCCCCCCTTGAGGGGGGTTAGGGGGGTGTGCTTTGAACTCGCACCCGCGTGAACATTTTTTATGTCACCAGCAACACCCCCCTGGCCCCCCTCAAGGGGGGAATAGTTTGGATACAACGCTTTCAACAGCGGCACTTCAAGATACGGCCGCAGCAGCGCGTCGCACTTGTCCAAAGCCGCGCGGAACACGGGTTGCGTTTCATATAAATCGCGGCCCATATCGACATATTGCGAGCCTTGGCCGGTGAAGAGAAAGGCGATCTTCGGCGACTCTTGCGCTTTGCCATCAACAACATGAGCCGTGCTTTCTCCTTTTGCAAAAGCCGCAAGCTGCGCGCGCATGCTTTCAACATCCTCGCCGACCAACGCGACGCGTTGCTCAAACTGCGAACGACTCGTGAGCGCGCTATAACACACGTCGGGCAAATTAACTTCGGCATGTTGCGCAAGATGTTCGGCATAACGCTGCGCTAACGCGCGCAAACTCGCCTCACTCTTCGCCGAAAGGCAGAGCAGGTTTGCAGTGATCAGTGACCGGTGATCAGTGACCAGTGAGCGGTGATCAGTGACCAGTGATCTGTGATCAGTGATCAGTGACCTGTGATCAGTGACCAGTGATCGGTGATCAGTGTTCAGTAACTGAGGGCTGCTCACTGATGACTGTTTACTGATAACGGATGACTGATCACTGATCACTGATGACTGATCACTGATCACTGATGACTGTTTACTGCTCACTGATGAATGATCACTGCTCACTGATGACTGATCACTGATCACTGATAACCGCTCATCGGCTCCTTCTAAGATGACGTGCGCATTCGTGCCGCTAAAGCCGAACGAGCTAAGGCCCGCGAGTCGTGCTTTGCCGTTTTGCACCCACGCTTGTGTTGCGGCCGGAATCACGAGCGGAAAATCTTCGAGCGCGATGTGCGGATTGAGTTGCTTGAAATGCAAATGCGCCGGAATCTCGCCGTGTTGCAATGCGAGCACGACTTTAATCAAACCGGCAACGCCGGCCGCGGCTTCGAGATGGCCAATGTTGGTTTTCACCGAAGCGAGATACAGCGGATGCTCTGGCGTGCGGCCTTCGCGCAAAACATTTTTGAGCGCATGCACTTCAATCGGATCGCCGAGCGCGGTGCCGGTGCCGTGGGCTTCCACGTAATCGACTTCATGCGGCGCAACGTTGGCAGCGGCGAGCGCGCGGCGAATGACCTCCTCTTGCGCGGGCCCGTTCGGCGCGGTGAGGCCGTTGCTGCGGCCGTCTTGATTGATCGCGCTGCCGCGAATCACAGCGAGAATCGTGTCGCCCTCCTTCTGCGCCTCCGACAGACGTTTGAGCACAACCATGCCGCAGCCTTCGCCGCGCACATAACCGTCCGCGCTCGCATCAAACGTTTTGCAATGCCCGTCCGCCGCGAGCATGCGCGCTTTGGAAAAATTTATCGTCGCGCCCGGCGCAAGAATCGCATTCACGCCGCCCGCGAGCGCGAGATTCGCTTCCCCGTTGCGCAAACTTTGACACGCCAGATGCAGCGCGACCAGCGACGACGAGCACGCGGTATCAACCGCCAAGTTCGGCCCTTGCAAGCCGAGCGTGTACGAAAGCCGGCCCGCGGCAATACTGCTCGCGTTGCCCGTGCCGCTATACGCATCGATGCGCGCGGGATCGAGCGTGACCGCCTGCATCTGCGCATAATCGCCGGTGCTGAGGCCGATGAACACGCCGGTCAAACTGCCCGCCATCCGCTCCGGCACAAGGCCGGCGTGCTCCAACGCTTCCCACGTGACTTCGAGCAGCAAACGTTGTTGCGGATCCATGCTCACGGCCTCGCGCGGTGAGATGCCGAAGAAACGCGGATCGAATTTATCAATGTCATGAATGAAGCCGCCCTTGCGCACGTACATCTTGCCGGGCGCTTCGGGATTGGGATCGTAATACTCGTCAATATTCCAACGCGACCGCGGCACTTCGCTGATTGCATCGCGACCGGCGCGCAGCAGTTGCCAAAACGTTTCGGGCGAATGAACGCCGCCGGGGAAACGGCAGCCCATGCCGATGATGGCAATCGCTTCTTCATGACGCGTGGTTGGCTTCGCGCTTTCAACTTTGCCCGGCGCGGGTTCCGCGGCAAACACTTCTTTGAAAATATAATCCACCAGCTTCGCGACGGTGGGATAATCGAACAGCAAAGTCGAAGGCAATTCGCGTTCAACCGAGCGCGCCAACGCATTGCGCAGTTCCACAGCCATGAGCGAATCCATGCCCAACTCGCTCAACGGTTGTTGCAAGCCCGCGGCTTCGGGGCCGGGCAATGCCAACGTTTTGGCGACTTGGCCGCGCACGTGTTCGGTCAACAGCGCTTTGCGTTTTTCAACGGGCGCATCCGTTATATGTCGCAGCGCGGCGTGCAGCTTTGCTTGCGGCTTGCGCGGCGCGGATTTTTTCTCGCGCACGAGTTCGCGCAAGATTGCGGGAGTCTGGCCTTGAGGCAATTGCTGCGCGAACTTGCGCCAAGCAATCGGCAATACGCTGATCTGCGCTTCGTCGCGCGCGAGCAGGTGTTCGAGCAATTCCAAACCTTGCTCGGGCGCGATCATGCCCATGCCTTGTTCGGCCAGGCGTTGCTGCTCGCGCGCGGCAAGTGTGGCCGCCATGCCGGATTCACTCCACGGGCCCCAGTTGATGCTCAATGCCGGCAAGCCCAATGCGCGGCGATGATACGCGAGGCCGTCGAGAAACGCATTGGCCGCGGCATAATTGCCCTGGCCCGTGTTGCCCAACAGCGCCGCGGCGGAAGAGAAGAGCACAAAGAAATCGAGCGGCAGATTTTTCGTGGCTTCATGCAAATGCCACGCGCCGGAAACTTTCGGCGCGAACACTTTCGCGAAACGCGCCGCGTTTTGTTGCGCAAGCAAGCCGTCGTCGAGCACGCCCGCGGCGTGAATCACGCCGCGCAGTTCCGGCACGCCGGCGTTTGCGATCTCTGCCATGAGGCGTTCAACGTCTTCGCGTAGCGCAACGTCGCCGCGCGCGAGGATGATTTGCGCGCCTTGCGCTTCCATTTTTTTAATTAAAAGAAGAGCCGGCTCCGAGGGCGCGCTGCGGCCCACGAGCACGAGATGCCGCGCGCCTTTTTCCACCAACCACGCCGCGACTTTAAGACCGAGCGCGCCGAGGCCTCCGGTTATGAGTATCGTGGATTGTGGGTCGTGGATAGTAGATAGTGGATTGTGGATCGTGGAGGCGTGATCCTCGATGTTAGAGACTCGATTATCAATCCTCGATCTACTATCCTCGATCTTCGCTTCACGATCTACTATCCACGATCCACGATCCACGACCTCACGCGCCACCACCACCTTCCCCACGTGCTTCGCCTGCGCCATGTAGCGAAACGCGGCCACGGTCTCTTCGTGCGCGAAAACTTTCACCGGCATTGGTTGCAGCGATCCGTCCTCAAAACCCGCGAGCAGTTCGCGATACATGCTTTGAATCAATGCGGGATCATGGACCATCACGTCGCCGAGATCATAAAGCGAATAACTCGCATCGCTGCGCGCCGCGGCCGCTTGCTCGTTGCTCCACACGCCGCGTTTGCCGATTTCCAAAAAGCGGCCGTTGGGCGCGAGCACGGAAAAGCTTTTGGCAATGAACTCGTCCGCAAGCGAGTTGAGCACAATATCAACGCCCGCGCCGTGCGTGTGCCGCAGGACTTTTTCGGCAAATTCCAGCGTTCGCGAATTCATGATGTGCGCCACGCCGTTCGTGCGCAAAAATTCCCACTTGCCCATGCTCGCGGTGCCGAAAATTTCCGCGGCCATTTTCCGCGCGAGCTGCGTGGCCGCAATGCCCACTCCGCCGGCCGCGGCGTGAATGAGCACGCGCTCGCCGCGCTTGATTTGCGCGAGATGATGCAAGCCATAATACGCGGTCAAGAACACGAGCGGCGTGGCCGCGGCCTCGGCGAAACTCATCGCCGCGGGTTTGCGCGCGCACCAATCCGCGCGCGTGATCACATACTTGCTAAAGCTGCCCGAAGCGAGCGCCAGTACTTCCTCGCCGGCGCGCAACGCAGTCACGCCTTCGCCCACGGCCGTGATCACGCCCGCGCATTCATTGCCGAGCGCGCCGGGGTCGCCGGGATACATGCCGAGCGCATTGAGCACGTCGCGAAAGTTGAGGCCCGTGGCGCGGACTTCGATTTCCACCTCGCCTGCTTGCGGCGCGCGGCGCGGCGTGGATTGATACGCCAGGTTGTCGAGCACGCCGCGCTGAGAGATTTGCAACTGTGCATTCGTGGATCGTGGATCGTGGGTCGTGGATTGTTGATCACGATCCACGGGCAACGATCCACGATCTTCGAGCTTCTCCAGCTTCACCAACCGCGCGACATAACGCGCCCCCTCACGATACGCGATTTGATCTTCGTTGTCGTTGGCGAGAAGTTCGGTAAAGAGTTGCTGGATGCTGGTTGCTCGATGCTGGTTGCTGGTT
>CAYNDW010000600.1:0-4512 GCA_964395375.1 uncultured Cytophagia bacterium | reverse complement strand
ATATGTATCATACTCATATCTGCAAAAAAGCCGGGTTAGGGTTTAAAGAAAAGCGGGCTTTGATGAATTTGCTCTCGAAATTTCATGCGCTTTTACGTTTGCGATACGTGGCGGATTATGGTGATTCTTCGCAAATCGCCGTCACCGTTGCACAAACCTGCCAGCGGGATGCTAATCGCATCACCAGTCTTTTGAATTCATTCATCCGTCGAGGTCTATTATGAACGCTTCTCGTAATGGCGTTGCCAACAATCATTTCACGCCGCTGCAAAAAAAGTCATTGTTGCGGTTCAAGAAAAAAGTAGCGCAAGAAATGCCGGACTTGCGTATTGCGTGGGCGCAGCCCTACAATGACAGGATTATTGAAATGCACGTCGAACATGACAAATTCACGTACCGAAGAAGCTTGCAAGCCTCCACGCTCGCGGTCGAAATCGCGGATGAAACCGGCGTCATGATTATTTTCCGTTAAACACGGAGGCGAGAGTGCTGACAAACTTTTTCGCATCGCGCGACTCCAAGCCTAGAACAAGTAATACGGCGCACCCTCTTTACTGTAATCTCGATCCATCCTTCTCGCAATGGCGCTGCCAACAACCATTTGACGCCGCTGCAAAATAAATCACTGCAGCGGTTCAAGAAAAAAGTAGCGCAAGAAATGCCGGACTTGCGTATTGCTTGGACTTTACCCTACAATGACACCATCATTGAAATGCACCTCGAAGATGACAAATTCACTTACAGCAGAAGCCTGAAAGCTTCCAGGCTGGCGTTTGAAGTCGCGGAGGAAACCGGCGTTACGATCATCTTCCGTTAGGCGCGAAGCGGGAAAGCCGCCAAGCCTCCTCATGCTTTCCACTACCTCAAAGTGATCGCCACTTCCTGCCGCACAAATTCGCCGAACTCTCCTTCGGGAAATTTTATCTGCAATGCTCCACTCTCGTGTTGCGCGCCCGTGACCGCGGCGAGCTTTTCTTCATGCAAAACGCGCAACGCATAACTCTCTCCGGCCAAGCCTTCCACCACGAGCTTCAGTTTTTTGCCTTCCAATACGGTCGAAATAATTTTCAGGCCGCGATTCGTGTCGCCGGTTTGGCTCGCATGCACGGGCGGCAAGAGCTCGAGCGCCGGCTCGAAACTTACTTTGATCGTTGCCGCGCCGGCGATCGTGCATGCAATCACCGGCTGCACGGTTTGCGTCGATACGGCTTGTTCGAACTTCACCGGCACGTCGTTCACCAGCACGCTTTTCACTTCACTGCCGAGAGCGAGGGCAGGAGCAAATTGCAGCGTGTACGGTTCGAGGCTTTTGCTCTGCACTTCCACGAGCACTTCGTGCTTTGTCTTTTGATAAACAAAAGCAAAAGCCTCTTTGCCGATCTGAAAATTTTTAATCGTCACCTTCTCCCAATCCGCGGGGAAGTGCGGCGCGAACGTGATCGTCTTGTTGATCGCATCGCCTTCGAGTCCGAGCAAGCCGCGCACGAACGGCAGCGCGACTCCTGCCGAGCAAAAGCCTTGATGCGGCACGCCTTCTTGCGGCCAGATGTTTTCATAGCCGGAAAAAAGCTCCGTGACAAAGCCAAGCGCGTTGTCGAACGTGTGGCGCGCGCTCGCTTTGAGCGAAATGAAACCTTGCAAGGCGAGATGATGCTTGTACTGCGCGGTCGCCACCCAACTGGTGATGAACGGCCACACCGCGCCGTAGTTGTAATTCAACGCTTCGAAGCGGCTGCTCTTCATCGAAATGCTGCGCGTGCCCCAATCCGTGGCGAGTTCGGCGGAGTTGAGCTTCTCTAACGAACGCACGCTGCGCTCCGGCTCGCCCAGTTCCCACATCATAGCCACCGCGCTCCACGGCGTGATTTCTTGCACGTGCTCGCCCTTCGCGTTGAAGGCATACGTGTAATGCTGCTGCGCTTCATCCCAAAACTTTTGTTGAAACGCGGCGCGGCTGCGTTCGAATTGCTGCCGCGCTTTTTCCGCGAGCGCTTTCTCTCCGACTGCAAGCGCGAGCTGCTGCATGCAATACGTCGCGCGCACCCACACTGCGGCGAGATAGACATCGGTTTGAATGTCCGTCAATGCGCCGAACTCCAACGCGCCGAGGCCGGCTTTTTTATTATCCATCAAGCCGTCGTTGTTCTCATCGGTGGTCAAACACCAATGATACGCGCGCCGCAGCGAGGCCCAACTGCCGCGGATGAAATCGAGATCGCCCGTCATCTTGTAATAATCAAACATCGCGGTGAGATAGAACGGACTCGTGTCGCCGTGGATGTAGCCGTAAGCATAATCTTTGAACCAATTGATGTAGCCCTCGGCTTGCGAAAGCTCGTGCGCCATTTTTCCGTCCGCGCGTTGCCACTTCTGCGTGAACGCGAGCGCAGCCTTCGCCGTGGCATATGCGCCCATGCCGTTCAAGCTGAGCGTGTTGATGAACGCATCGCCGCCGAAGAACCAGCCGAAGCCGGGCCGGCCGCCGGTGCCCGATTGCCCCAAGCCCGCGATGAGGCCGAGTCCGAGATCGGGATTTTCCACGAGCAGATTATCGTATGCGACCTTCGTCCATTCGAACGCGAGATTGAGTTCGCGGTCGGGCGTTTCAACTTGCAGCGTGCTCTCGCGCAGCTTGCGATAGTGCTCGACATTCTGTTGATAGAAGTGCTCGGGATTGGCGGCGAGTTTTCTATAAAGCGCTTTCACGTCGTCGCGCTTCCCTTTGCCGCCGGCGAGAATGAGGGGAATGAATTTTCCGCGCACGGTTTGCGGCTCTTTGATCGCGATGCGAAATTGATTGGGCACGTCGGAAAGCATGTGCGCGGGCGTGTAGGAAATGCCGTCCGCTGCCGGCGAGCCGATATAGCCGTGATTCTTGCGCGAAGATTCGGAGATGAGATAAGCCTTCATCTCGTTGTCCCAATACGCATACTGCCCGCCAATGCCCGCGGGCCACATCGGTTGCATCACAGGCAGGAAACTGCACACGATGCTCAACGGCTCCGTGGTATTCACGTCAAGCAAGATGAGCGCGCCGGCTTCGTTGATCGGCGTGACGTAGATCGCGCGCACGGTGAAGGATTGAAAAGTGTAAGTGAGCGTCGTGGCTTCGGGCGTGGCGGAGATGAAGCGCACAATGTCGCGCCCGTGAATCGGCTCGGTGGAACTGCCGATGAAAAATGAAAATTCAAAATTGCGCAGCAGCTTGAGCGGATAGGCCCAGGCTTCGAACGCGCCGCTCTCCGCGCCGAGCACGGCAAACTTTCTCCCGACTTTGTCGAAGTAGGTGGAAGGCTGCGCGAGTCGCCGCAGTTCGATCTCGTTTGTGTGCAGCTTGAACGCGGGGAGCAATCCTTCTTGCGAGTATGCGTTGGAGGCGATGAACGTTGCGAGCAAAATTATTAAACGAAAAAAATGCTTTTGCATGATTGCTCCTTTCGTGATCTGCCACGGCTTGGCCGTGGCTTCGGGCTTTTCATCAACAAAAAAATAAAGCCACGGCCAAGCCGTGGCTGAACATCGAGGTTTTTTGCGCGCGGGCAATATGCGCAAACGAAATGTTTTGTGCAAATGCGTTGGCGGCATCTTTGGCTGAAAACTTTCGTAAGCGTTCGCCCGTGGCCATGCGACAACTCGACTAAACGATTCAGCGGCAAAGCCTTTCCGCCGAGGCTCGCCGAAGTCACCGAGTGTCGCCGAAAAAGCTTTGGGACTTTATTTGACGTTTGCTTGTTTGGTTGATTAAGACAAAACCATTGGCTCCGTCGTCATAGTTGATATACTGGTCGTAGGCGGGCTTTATAGCATTGTTGTTTTCGAAGAAATTTTTCCGGCATTTGCGCTGCCTCTCCCAACATGATTGGTCACAAGCGCGAGGGAAGGTTCTTACAGAATGACATTTTGAAATTAGAACGATCAAAGCCGCGAACCGGCAGCAATTCATTTTCAGGAGGCTTCACATGCTCAAGCAATCTAGATTTTCCGGCGCGCTTTTGCTCGCGCTCGGCGTGGTGATCGGCGCGTTGGCGTTTTCTCATTTTAATGAAAGCTCGCAACCGAAACTTTTTAGCGCGCCGAGGGAAAACACCCCGGCACCCATTACGCCTTCGCGCGAACGCGGTGTGGCGTCATTGCGCGATCTCAACAATGCGTTTGTCGAGCTTGCGGAGGCCACCACGCCCGCGGTCGTGACCGTGTTCACGGAAAAAGTGACGCGCTATCGGCAAGCGCCGTTCTCGTTCTTCGGCGATCCGTTCCGCGATTTTTTTGGTGAAGGAAATCCGCGCGGCCGCCAACGCGACAATCCGGACCGCGAGCTGCGCCAACAAGGTTTAGGCTCAGGCGTGATCGTGCGCGGCGACGGTTATATTCTCACCAACAATCACGTGGTCGATGAAGCGGACAGCATTTATGTGCGCACACTCGACGAGCGCACGATTCCCGCGAAAGTGATCGGCGTTGATCCGCGCACGGACCTGGCCGTGATCAAAATCGACGCGACCAATCTCACGC
>CAYNDW010000599.1:0-4514 GCA_964395375.1 uncultured Cytophagia bacterium | reverse complement strand
AAGCTCGGCATTCACGGCTCGAACACGGCCTCGCTCAATTTCGACAACATCAACGTGCCGGTCGAGAACATGCTTGGCACATTGGGACGCGGCTTCAAAATCGCGATGGAGATTTTGAACACCGGCCGTCTCGGACTTGCGAGCGGATGTCTCGGCGGCTGCAAGATGCTCGTGAAAATGTCGGCCGAGCATGCAAAGAATCGCAAGCAATTCAATCGCCCCATTGCGCAGTTCGAGATGATGCAAGAGAAGATTGCGACGATGGCCGCGGATACGTATGCCGCGGAGAGCATGGTGTATTTGACCACCGCGCTCGCGGATCGCAAAGGTCTCGATTACTCGCTCGAATCTGCCGCGAGCAAAATCTTCGTGAGCGAAACGTTGTGGCGCGTGGTGAATGAGACCATGCAAATCGCGGGCGGCATCGGCTATTCGAAGGATTATGCCTACGAGCAAGCGCTGCGCGATGCGCGCATCAATCTCATCTTCGAAGGCACGAACGAAATTCTACGCGCGTTCATTGCCTTGTCGGGCATGGAAGGCCCTGGCGAATATTTGAAGAAGATCGGCAAAGCGCTGCGCGATCCCATCAAAGGCTTCGGTTTGCTCACCGGCTTCGCGGTCGGCAAAGTAAAAGACACGGTCGCACATGATCATCTTGCGAACGTTCATCCCAAGTTGAGCGAGGCCACGGCAAAGTTCAACGAGTATGCGAAGGAATTGCACGGCGCCACGGAGCGCGTGCTCATGAAATACGGCAAAGAGATCATTCTCAAACAATTCATCCAACGCCGCCTCGCGGACATGACGATTGACTTGTACGCGATGGTTGCCGTGATCTCGCGCGTGGATACGTTGCTCAAACAAAAGAGCGCGAACGTCGAGCAGGATTTGTTGCTCGCGAACACGTTTGTCGACGAAGCTTGGCGTCGTGTGCGCCGCAACTCGCGGCAGGTCGATGACAACCTCGACCGCGAACGCAAGAAGGTTGCGGAGATGGTGTATGAGGGCGGGTATCCGTGGACGACGAATGTCTGACTTGGAGTAGTGGATTGATGGAGTTTTGGATTGTTGGATTAATGATTGAGAAGCGGCGACAATCTGTATCATCAGCAAAGGCGGTTTCGTTGAATCTTCGCGCGACTTTTTATGAAGAGCTTGCCAACTCACTCACGCACGGTTTCGGGCTGTTGCTGAGTTTGATCGGCGCGCCGGTGTTGATCGTTGCCGCCACGGCGAGCGGCAACGTTTGGCATTGGTTGAGTTGCAGCATTTACGGCGCGAGCACGATTGCGCTGTACACGACTTCAACTTTATATCACGCCATTCCAAGCGACACGCTCCGCAGGCTTTTGCGCACGCTCGATCATGCAGCAATCTACGTTATGATCGCGGGCACGTACACGCCGTTTCTGCTCATCACCTTGAACGGCACGCTGGGTTGGACTTTTTTCGCATTGCTCTGGGGCTTGGCGTTGTCGGGCGTGGTGTTCAAAATCTTTTTCATCGGACGTTTTAAAATTCTATCCACGCTCGGCTACTTGGGCATGGGTTGGCTCGCGCTCTTTGTGATGAAGCCGCTGCTGGCGAACATTGCGCTCGAAGGGTTCTTGCTGATCGTAGCGGGTGGGGTGGCGTATAGCTTGGGCGTCATTTTTTATGTGTGGAAAAAGCTGCCGTATCATCACGCGATTTGGCATCTGTTTGTGCTCACGGGCAGCGCTTGCCATTACTTCGCGATTTTGTTTTATGTCGTGCCGCAAGCGGGATGAGGTTGAGTTGATCCGCGGCCGGGTTTTTTATTTGAGTAAAGTCCCCCCTAAAATGTCATTCTGGAAGAACCTTCCCTCGCGCTGGGTTCACATCTTAAAAACGGGCTGTGTCGCGAGCACGAGGGAAGTTTCTTCCAGAATGACACATTGAGGTAGAGTTATAAACCGACGTGCAAAAATATACTTTCAAAAAAATGAGAAGGCACAGGAGGCCCACGTGAAAATCGTTCTCTGCATGAAGCAAGTGCCCCTCAAAGACTCGCAGCTCAAAATCAGCGGCGATCAGCTTTGGGTGGAGGAAAGCAATCTGAATTTCGAAATCAATGAAAGCGACCATTACGGCCTCGAAGCGGCGCTGCGTTTAAAGGAGCAGCACGGCGGCGAAGTGATCGTTGCGTGCATCGGCCCCGCGCGCGCCAAGCAGGCCATCCAACAAGCGCTGGCCAAAGGCGCGGATCGCGCGATTGTAATCAATCACGAAGCGCCGCTGGCCGATCCTTTTACGACCGCAAAAGTTTTGGCGGCAGCGATCAAACCGGAGAATCCCGATCTCGTGCTCACCGGCTTGCAATCCGATGATGCGGGCTTCGGGCAAACGGGCGTGGTGCTCGCGGAATTGCTCGGCATGCCGCACGCGACATTGGTGATGGAGATTCAAGTCAACGGCAGCCAACTCAAAATCAAACGCGAGTTGGAGAGCGGCTGGTTTCAACATATCGAATTGCCCATGCCCGCGGTGCTCACCGTGCAATCGGGTTACGCGCCGATTCGTTATGCGACGATCAAGGGCATCATGGCTGCGAAGAAAAAGCCGATGCAGGAAATGGCGCTCGCGGCTGCCGGCGTCGAGCTCAATGGCGGCGGCGTGAAGCTGCACAAAATGTACGTGCCGGTGAAAACCAAACGCACGCAAATGCTCACCGGCGATGCGAAGAGCGTGGCCGCGCAGCTTGCGGAGAAATTGAAGAACGAAGCGAAGGTGATTTGAAAGGCTTGACATGAATACAATAACGTTGGAAATGAATTTGCCAGAGGATATCTATTGGGCTTTGCAATCCTCGGGATTGAATCGTGAAGAGCTGCGCAGACGCGCGGCGCGCGATTTGGCCGTTCAGCTTTATGCCGACGGACGACTTGCCTTGGGCAAAGCGGCCAGCATAGCCGGTGTTGACCGCTTGAGCTTTTGGCAAATGCTCGTCGAGCGCAAAGTGCCCGTAATAGAATACACCGAGGATGATTATGAAGCGGACCATGCTGCGGTAGAACGCTTTCTAGCTGCGGAGTCCGGCAAAGCATGAGGGTTGTTTCTAACACGACGCCTTTGCTCGGGCTGTCTTTTATCGGTCGCATTGATTTGCTGCAAAGGCTTTTCGGCGAGATCATAATTCCCGCGGCGGTTTATGATGAAATCGTCGTGCAGGGAGCTAATCGAATTGGCTCGGATGAAGTCACAAAAGGAATCGGTTCGGGTTGGATTCACGTGGAAAACGTTGCGCCTTCCGCGATGTTATCCATGCTCAAGGTTGATCTTGACAAAGGCGAGGCTGAAGCCATGGCGCTCGCAATTGCGCGGCAAGCTGATTTACTTCTACTAGATGAACGGCGAGCGCGAGCAAAAGCCCAAATACTAAAGCTGAACGTCACCGGCACGATCGGCGTTCTTTTGTTGGCGCGAGAGAAAGATTTAGAGATCGACCTGCCCCTGATGTTGGAAAAATTAAAAGTACAAGGCTTCAGAATCGGCGATTCTTTGATTAAGAGAATTTTAGCAGAAAAACCATAATGGAGAGCAAGATGGCAAACGGCATTTTGGTTATTGTCGAACAGAACGACGGCAAAGTGAGCCGCATCGGTTGGGAGGCGCTGGCCGCCGGGCAAGAGCTTGGCGCGAGTTTGAATGTGGAAGTGCATGCGCTCGCGCTCGGGCAGAATGCTGCGGCAGCGGCGAAAGAAGCGGCAACGGCGCAAATCAAAAGCGTCGCGTTCGCGGAGAATAAAGAGCTAGCCTATTACACGCCCGATGGTTTCTGCGCCGCGGCGAAGATGTTCATCGAAAAAACTTCTCCGGCCTATGTGCTTGCCGGTCATTCTTATCAGGCGCGCGATTATCTGCCCAAGCTGGCCACAGCGTGCAATCGTCCGTTGATCGGTGATTGCATCGGCTATCGCAATGAAGGCGGCGCGCTTGTGTTCGTGCGGCAAGCGTTTCAAGGCAAGATCAACGCGGATTATTCTTTCCTCCCGCAAAGCGGCGCGCCGCATTTCGTCAGCTTTCAAGCCGGCGCGATCAGCAGCGACAAATTGCAGCGCGGCGGCAGCGCATCGGTAGCGGAGGCGGGACTCGATCTTTCCGGCGTGCATATTCGCACGAAGGTGCTCGAAATTTTCGAAGGCGTGAAGGGCAAAGTCGATCTCACCAAAGCAGACATCATCGTATCCGTGGGCCGCGGCATTAAAGAGAAAGACAAGCTGTCGATTGTGGAAGAGTTGGCAAAAGTGATGGGCGCGGAGCTCGCGGCTTCGCGGCCCGTGTGCGACGACGGCTGGCTTCCCATTGATCGGCAGATCGGCTCTTCGGGTCAAACCGTAAGCCCGAAGCTCTACGTTGCAGTCGGCATCTCCGGCGCGATTCAGCACATTGTCGGTATGAAAGGCGCGCGCACGATTGTGGCGATCAACAAAGACGAGCGCGCGCCGATTTTTGATCTTGCGGATTACGGCATCGTTGGCGATCTTTTTGAA
>CAYNDW010000598.1:0-4522 GCA_964395375.1 uncultured Cytophagia bacterium | reverse complement strand
ACTGAACCCGCGAGCGGCGCGAAGATCGGCGTGCCCGCTTCGGCAAAGAGATCGCGACCTAGATGACTCGTGCGGCGTTCATCCGTCCAACTTTCGCCCGTGGCAAATGCAGGCGCGAGATAGAGCAAGCGCGGCTCGTCATAACGCCCGAGGGCGACTTGCACGCCTGCGCTTTTCATCAAACCAAACAAACGTTGCGTTAATTGCGGCTCGGCATTCTCATTGAGATCGCCGCTCAAATGCGGACTACTGATGCCGAGATCGAGCACCAGACTCGGCGAGGTGCGCAGATCGTTTTCTAAAATGGAAGCGAACGCGCCGGCATGAGCTTGCAACCACGCTTGCACGTGCGCGCTGTTTTGCACGGGAGGCAAACCGCACGCTTGGCGCAAGCGCGCTTCGGCGAAGCGCGTTGGAATTTGCGCGAGGCGAGGCAGCGTGTTGCGAATCGCTTGTTGGCTGATGGAAAGATATTCATTGCCGGGAGCTTGCGCTTGCTGATGCGCGGCAAGACACACACTCATGCACAAACGTAAACACACGAGCGGAAACAATGCGGCCAACTCTTCTTCGACCAGCGCATATTCGGCATGATAGCCTTGCGTGATTTGCGCGGCCACGGCGAGCGGATCGGATTTATCGAGCATCGCATACGCAATGGCAATAGCGAGTTCGCCGACGGTGTAGCTATAAACCATATCGCCGAAGTCGATCACGCCGCCGACGTGCTGGTTGCGGGAATATAAATCCTCGCCGTGGCCGACGAGCACGTTGTAATCGTTCGCATCGCTGTGAATCACGCTACGGCGCAAACGCGGGAGCACGGGCGCAATCTCGCGCTCGAAGTCCGCGGTGAGTTTTTCCACAAGCGCGCGCAGCGGCTCGTCTTTGATCAGAGCAGAGTACTCGTGCACGACGCGGAGGCCGTTGGCCAAATCCCAATGAAAGTCGCGATGCACCGCGGGATGATCGAAGCTTGCGAGCGCGCGATCGATTTGCCCGAGGCCGCGGCCGAGGTCGCGCATGAGTTCCGGCGAGTGGCGTTTGATGCGGCCGAGCGGAATGCCTTCGAGATACGTGACCATACGCACGAGGTGCGTTGCGCGATTGGGAGCTTGAATCGTGCTGATCGTTTCGCCATTCACGCTCGCAACCACGCGCGGGCACAGCATCGTGTGCTGCGCCAGATGTTCAAGCGCGCGCTGTTGCGCTTCGAGCAAGCTGCGCTCTTCTTGGGCATTGGCGATTTTGAGCACAAACTTCTCGCCGGCCTCGGTGTGCAATAAAAAATTTTGATCGCGCTCACTGGGGAGAGGCATGGCGCTGGCGCTGCGGCCGTAGAGTTCGCGCGCGAGTTGGACAATTGCTTCAAGATTGAATTGCGGACTAAAAGAGAGCAGGGGCATGAGGCGATGCTGGTTTAGTTGGTCTTTTAATTTTGAAGCCACGGCCAAGCCGTGGCTGAACGGTTACCCAAATTCGTCGTCACGTTCACACCGAAGCATACGCATGCTTGGGCGCCATGCTCGCTTCGCGCGCCTCGCGTTCGGCTTGATGGGCGTTGACGATTTCGAACGCCATTTCCAAACTCTGCACGTAGTTCAAACGCGGGTCGCAATAGGTTTCGTATTGCCGGTGCAAATCGGTTTCCGCGAGGCCTTGCATGCCGCCGAGGCATTCGGTAACGTTGTCGCCGGTGAGTTCGAAATGCACGCCGCCGAGCCACGAGCCGTGCGCGCGATGCAGCGCGAAACATTGCCGCAGCTCCGCGAGAATGTCATCGCACGCGCGCGTTTTCCAACCGGCCTTTGTAAGAATCGTGTTGCCGTGCATGGGATCGCAACACCACAACACCCGCGCGCGACTGCGCTGCACGGCTTGCAGCAACGGCGGCAGCAAACGCGCGATGTGCGTCGCGCCCAAACGCGTGATCAGCGTAATCCGCCCCCATTCATTCAAAGGATTCAACACGCGCAACAATGCGAGCAATTCTTCCGGCGCGCAAGTTGGCCCAAGCTTGAGGCCGATGGGATTGGCGAGGCCGCGCAAATATTCCACGTGCGCGCCGTTGACGTGCCGCGTGCGATCACCGAGCCAGAGCATATGCGCGCCGAAATTATAATAGCGATCACTCTCAATCTCGCGCCGCGTCAACGCTTCTTCATAACTCAACAACAGCGCTTCGTGGGAAGAAAAAAATTCCGTCTCGGCCAAAACTCCGCTACGCCCGCGGCCAGGGGTTGCTTCGTTCCAGCGCGCGAGCACTTGCGCGTATGCGCGCGCATTGCGGGGAAGCGCATCCCAATTCCACGGTTCGAGCCGCTGCCCCTCCACGTCGCTCGCCGCGAACGCACGCACGTATTTGAGTGTGGCCGCGGCTTGCGCATAGCCTTGCAACATGCGCCGCGGATCGGGCACGCGGGCGTGCGCTTCGGCAGCAAACGAATTGATCAAATCGCCGCGATACACCGGCAGTTTTTTTTCACCCGCCCATTCGAACGCGGCGGAACGAGGCTTGGCGAATTGTCCGGCCATGCGCCCGACGCGAATGATCGGCAGGCGCAAGCCGTGATGCAAAACCAAACTCATTTGCCGCAGCATGCGCAACTGCTTGGTGATCGCGGGCGCGACGTGTTCATGAAAACGTTCGGCGCAATCGCCGCCTTGCAATAAAAACCGCCGGCCTTGCGCGGCCTCGGCCAATAATTTTTTGAGATGTTCGAGCTCTTCTTTATAAACCAAAGCCGGACGCTGCCGCAATTGCCGCAGCACTTCCTGCACGCAGCGGCGCTCGGGATAAACGGGCTGTTGCAAGGCGGGATATTTTTTCCAACTCGCGGGCGACCACATCGCTAGTTTAGCATTCGCAGGTACGATCATTCCAAAAAAAGATTGTCATTCAAAGCCATGTTGGGTATGTTGCGCGCATTCATTTTCATTCTTGTTCCCAAACTCCGTTTGGGAACACACTTGCATTAGTCATGTCCTTCAGATGGAATCTTTTTAAGCACTCGGCAGTATCCCCAGCGCGTAAAAAGATTCCTCCTGAATGACAGCCGGGGGAGAAAAAGTGTAACATAGATCTCGCTCGGAGTAATAAGACGCACGCCTCGCCACAAGATACGAGCATTCCACCAAAAACAAAATCATTTTGCGGGAGAAGAAACATGCGCGCGGTATTTTTTTGGTCGCGGCGAAGTTGCCCCGAGTGGCTATTGCGCTTTTTCGTGTTCGTGCTCGTCATGCTGCTGCCGCTCGAGGTCATGAGCCAAGCCTCTCCTGCGCTGCGCGCATCCGCTCGTGGCGCAACGTTTATCGAAGTTGCACAAGAGGCCGGCGTGGCCGGGCCGAATCTCAAGCTCGGCAACGGCCACGGCGCGGTGTTCGCGGATTTCAATCGCGACGGCTTGCTCGACCTCTGCTACACGGTGAAAGAGTTTCGCAATTATCTGCACGTGAACAACGGCGACGCCACGTTTCGCGAATTGGCCGAGAACGCCGGGCTTAACTCCCGCACGCAAGAAAGGATTCGCGGCGTGACCGTCGCGGATTATGACAACGACGGCGATCTCGATCTTTTTATGTGCGCCGGATTGGATGACATGCTCTATCGCAACAACGGCGATTTGACTTTCACCGACGTGACCGACGAAGCGGGCGTGCGCAATCATGGCAACGGTTTGGCGGGCACGTGGGGCGATTATGATCGCGACGGCCACGTCGATCTCTACGTTGCGAATTGGAACGAGAATCGGCACGCGCTGTATCGCAATCGCGGCAACGGCACGTTTGTCGAAGTGACCACGCCAGCCGGTTTGGGCGAAGATGATTATACGAACCTCGGCCTGTGGTTTGACTATAACAATGATGGCAAGCTTGATTTGTTTGTGAGCCGTTGGAATGAGCGCCCGCATCGTTTGTGGCGCAACAACGGCAACGGCACCTTCACGAATGTGGCGGCGGCAGCGGGTTTGGCGAACACCGTGAAAGGTCAAGGCGCGGCAGTTGCCGATTATGACAACGACGGCTTTATCGATATCTATCTCGCGAGCGACGATGCCCCCAATTTGCTCTTTCGGAACAATGGCGATGACACGTTTACCAACGTCGCGGCGCAGGCGGGAGTCGATGATGCGCGGCGCTCGGTCGATTGCGCGTGGGGCGATTTTGACGCGGACGGCGGGAGGGATTTATACGTTGGCAACTACGATGCGCCGAACGCGCTCTTCTTCAACAACGGCGACGGCACGTTTACGGAAATGAGCGGCGTGACCGCGGATTATGATCGCACCATCGGCACGACCGTGGGCGATTATGACAACGACGGCGCGCTGGATTTTTTCACGGTTAATTCTGAAACCGCGAATCGGCTCTATCGCAATCAAGGTCACGGCAATAATTGGTTAAAGATCGAGTTGGAGGGCGTGCAAAGCAATCGCAGCGCAATCGGCGCGCGCGTGGAAGTGCGCGTGAACGGCGCGAAGCGGGTGCAAGAAATTTCGGGCGGCAGCGGCTATTGTTC
>CAYNDW010000597.1:0-4526 GCA_964395375.1 uncultured Cytophagia bacterium | reverse complement strand
AACTGCATCTTTATGGGAAGGCTTTAATTTACCAGCTACAGAAGCCCAAGCCTGCGGAAAAAAAGTCGTTGCTTTTGACATAGGCTCACATCCGGAAATCATTAAGAATGGCATTTTAATAAAGTCCGCGCGTAACAAGGCCGCGCGCGAACTTCAGGCTTGACATTGAAATTATTCTTCTGCAAATACTCGCCACCAATTTAATCGCGTTGCCAGTTCATTCAAGCACAAAAAATTTCAGCCCTCATGCCCGACCTCATCATTTTTGGCCGGCAGCCGGTGAGTGAAGCATTGGCTTCCGGCGCTCCTTTAAAAAAAATATTTTTAGCGCATGGCACCAGCGGCCCGAATATCGCGGAGTTGCTCAAAACCGCGGAGGCGCGACACATTCCTTTGCAAACTCGCCCGCGCCAAGAATTAGATCGCATGACGCAGACCGACAAACATCAAGGCGTGGTGGCGCTGATGCCCGGCGTCGATTATGTGGATTGCGAAATAATTATGGAAAAAGCGCGGCAGGATAAACGCGGGAACAAGGCGGCGATCATGCTGCTAGATGGCGTCGAGGATCCGCGCAATCTCGGCGCGATCTTGCGTGTGGCCGAGTGCGCGGGCATGCATGGCGTGGTGATCACGAAGCGGCGGTGCGCGGAAGTTACGGCGACCTCCGTCAAAACTTCAGCGGGCGCGGCGTTTCACCTGCCGATTGCACAAGTGTCCAACCTCGCCGCGACGATTGAGTTTTTTAAAAAGCAGGGTTTGTGGATTGTGGGCTTGGAAGGCGAGGCGAAAGAGAGCGTTTATGCGATGGAGGCCAAGCTTCCCCTAGCGCTTGTGATGGGCAGCGAAGGCGAGGGCCTGCATCGTTTGGTGCGCGAAAAGTGCGATTTCCTCTATCACATTCCCATGGCCGGCAAGCTCGAATCGCTAAATGTCTCCACGGCCGCGGCCGTCGTTTGTTTTGAGATGGTGCGGCAGCGCGCGTTGCAATAGACAAACGCGATTGGCGGAAGAAGCTGCGCAAGAGGTGAATTCGCCGCTCGGCCGGCACAACCAATCAATTCTCCGTGCCGGTGTGATCGTTCATAAATTCCTCATAGCGCATTGCAATTCTTCCCGGCTGCAATCTGCCCGTGGCAAACAAATCTTTGATGAACCCGCTGAACGGCACGCGTTCGATCTTCAAACCCGATTCCAAATAAGAATAAATGATCGCGGCGAGCGCGTGCGCACCCTCGTCTTTTTCCCGCAAATAATTTCTCACCACCGCGCCCGCTTCGTAGTTTTGCCCGCTCGTCGAGGCGGACACGAGTTGCCGCCGCTCCGCGAGCCATAACGTCGCGGCCAGCACCACTTCCTTTTTGATAAACTCCACAAAGTTATTCGATCCGCCGTGGCGCAGCACTCGCCGCCAACATTCTTGCAAAAAGGGATCGCGCTGTAAAGCAGAAAATTCCTTGACGAATGTGGAATCCACCATGCGGTCACAATAGGGGTGTAGCATCTCTTGATAAAAATTTCTCACGACCGGCCGTACCGATAAACGCATATCGGTATAGCGACTTTGACTCGTAAGGCGCAACTCGTGCGGTTGCGCAAGCGCGAGAATATAGATTGTCACCGTGTCGCTGCGCAGCTCGCCGTCGCGCAGGAAGCGCTCGATATCTCCGACAACGTCATAAGCTTGCAACTCTTGCTTGAGGGTTGTCATCTTGCTGGTCAACTCCGGCAACATGCGGCTGCGCCAATAGTTTTCGAAATTGGAGGAGATCAAATACTGCACGACGATTTCGACGTGCGGCCGGAGCTGCAACCATTGCGTCCAATTGCGCGACGAGCCATAATCAGAAGCTAGGAGCGCCGCGCGCAGCGCCGGCTCATTTTGCAGCACGGCAAGCAACGGGGCGAGACTATCCGCCACGACGAGATTTGCCCAGAACAAACTTAAACGCGGCCCCGCCGGCCAATTCGGCCCAATGATCTGATCAATGGCAACAAGCGCGGATTTCACGTTGCCCGGAAGGTTGACCTGCCACTCGCGATAGATTTGGGGATGAGAGCTGCGTTCGGGTTCCCGCCCCAAGAGTATGCCGATGAGGTTGCAAACTTCGAATTTCAGCGCAGGCTTAACCAACCAAGACGTGCGAAAGCTTCGTTCTTGCGCTTCTTCTTGTTGATTGCAACTCAAGACCGGCAAGAGGCAAACCCAAAGCAGGAGCGTTCGCTTTTTAATTTGTCGTGTGAACATGAAGGTGCGAGAATGTTAGTTTAGGGATTTGCGTTAAAGAGTGTGGTGGCTGCCGGTCAATTTACGGCTTTTGTGGAGAAAAACAAGGTGGGCAAAAAAAATCCTCCCGCCCATATCGAGCGAGAGGACTCTGAGGAGGAAGGAAAACGACAAGAGAGTTAGGGCGATCATTTGGAGCAGAAGCAAGCCGTCTTAATCCTGCCCTGCTTCTCTTGTGATCTTCAAACACTATAACCCTTGGGACTAAGCAAATGTTCCAACGGTTCTAAAATTTTTTCAGATTTTTTTTGCGAAAAGCAGTTACGGAAGGAAATAGGCCCGCCAGGGTAGCCGGGTGAACCCTGGAAGACCTTATAAGTGTTTGGCACTCAACTAAGAGTCGCAGTTTGGAGGAGGAAAGTCACAGATTAAATTAGATATTGCAAAAAATTTTTACCGCGCGACGACGACGTAGCCGCTTTTAACGTTCGCGCCGCGATCGCGCACCGTATAAAGATAAACCCCGGGCTGCACCTCGTTGCCGCGCTCGTCTCGGCCATTCCAGGTGAAGCGCTTGCCCGCGCTACGATCGGTGAGAAAAATTGCGATGCCGTTCACGTCAAAGATGTGCAAGGTCGGATTTGCTAAAGTTAGGCCGGAAAAATCAAATTCGACGTTGTCGTTGATCGCATCCCCGTTCGGTGTGAAAGGATTCGGCCGTACCGTGAGCTGCTGCGCAAGCGTCTCTGCGATTTGCGTCTCGATCTGCAAACGATTGTTCGTTTCATTCACTTCTTTGATTTTATCGTCCGCATCGATCAGCACTTCGATGGAATGCCGGCCGGCTTGCTCAAATCGCGCGCTCGCTTCCAATTGCAGCATCGTCCCGAAAGTGTTGGCCGCAATCGTAGTATCTTTCACCACATTGAGGTCCGCTTTAAACTCGATTCGAAAACTTTCGCGCACGGCTAAACCTTCGCGCCGCAATGTGGCTTTTACCTTTGTCACCTTCCCCAATTCAAAACTTCCGAACGGCGTCAACTCTGCGGCAATCAAATCCGGCAAGGGCTCAATTGTCGTGAATTGAAACACACGCCGCGGCATAACGTTCGCTGGCGTTGCCCGGTCGCGCGCCTCTACTGCGATCTCGAGGCGTTGCGCCAAAGGAAAGTTTGCGACGGGCTGATAGCTGACTTGAAACAAGCGCGGCTCGCCGGAAATCTTGACGGCTTTGCTTTCGCCATTTAGAAAAAACCGAATCGAGGAGCTATCCACGCCGGAGGCTTCGTCGCGCAGTTGAAATGTGATCGCGGTGTTGATCGGCACCTCGCGCGCATTGTGCGGCGGCAAAAAGTCCGTGAGCAAAGGCGGGGTGCGGTCTTGGCTCGTTACAAAGTAATACGTCAGACGTTTGACATTCGGGAACGTTGCGTTATCGCGCGCCCTCACCTCCACTCGCACCGTATCGCTCGGCAGATTGCTTGCGGATAAATCATAGCGCACGACAAAGCCGTTGGCAAGCGGCTGCAAGCTCGGTTGCACGGCATTGCCATTCACGAGCAGCACCAGCGCCGCGCGATCCACTCCGGTTAAATCATCTTCCACCACAAAACTGATCGTCGCATTAGGCGCGACATTAATCTCGCCTAAGCGCGGCGAAAAATCACGCGCCGTCGGCGCAAGCGAATCGCGCACCGTGGTGAAAGTGTACTCTTCGCGCGGCATCGCATTCGCCGGCGCGGCCAAATCTTGCGCTTCCACTTTCACCGCAATGGTTTGATTATCCCGCCAGCGCGGCTTGAGCTTTTGCCGCACGCGATAGCCGTTGGTCACTTGCTCCAATTGCAACTCCGCGGCGCTGCCATCGACGAATAGCTTTATCGAACTCGCATCCACGCCCGGATTCGGGTCGAGAATTTCAAGCGTGATCTGCGCGTCCAAACTCGCGCCGCGGCTCAAGCGCGGCGGATTGTGCCCCGAGGTGAAAGGCGGGACACGATCTCGGCTGAGAGTATAATTGTAAATATCAGGCCGCATCGCATTGGGCGGCGCGGCTAAATCCGAAGCGAGGATTTCAACCTGAACCGTATCGCTTCCCGCGAGCAACGCTTCGTCGGGCTTGAACGAAACACCATAGGCTACAGCATTTCCAGTTAACACGCGCGCAACTTGTTTTCCATTCACACGCAACTTGATCGACGCGCTGTCCACGCCCGCAAGTTCATCGCGCACTTCAAAGGTGATCGCCATCTTCGGCGGCACATTGCTCGCAGAGCGCGCCGGACTGTGCGCGGTCACA
>CAYNDW010000596.1:2837-4558 GCA_964395375.1 uncultured Cytophagia bacterium | reverse complement strand
ACCCCGGATTGTGCGCCTCCGCGATTCTCGGCTCCGAAATTCACGACCTCAACGATGCGCTGCTCGATCCGCGCGCGCTCGCCAATCCGCTCGTGGCCGGCGAGTTCGGTTTGCGTTTTTATGCCGGCGCCCCGCTCGCCACGCACGACGGCTTCAACTTAGGAACGCTCTGCGTGATCGACAAGCAGCCGCGCGCACTCACTGAACAAGAAAAAAATACTTTGCACGACTTGGCCGCGCTCGTCATGGATCAAATTGAGCTGCGGCTCGCGGCGCGCCAATATGCCCGTACGGAAGAGGAGCAATTGCGCGTAGTGGTAGAAGGCACGGCCGCGGTCACGGGCGAGGATTTTTTTCACTCGCTCGTGCGCCATCTCGCGCAGGCGCTGGGTGTGCGCTATGCGTTCATCACCGAATGCTTGGGCGAGCCGAGCGCGCGCGTGCGCACGCTGGCGTTTGCCGAGCACGGCGCGTTCATGGAGAACATTGAATACGAACTGGAGGGCACGCCGTGCGCATATGTCATCGGCGGCGCCGCATGTTTTTATCCCGACAAGCTCGGAGAAATTTTTCCCAAAGAAGCGGGCATCGCGGATTCCTATCTCGGTGTGCCGCTCGCCAATGCCGCGGGCAAAATCATCGGCCATCTTGCGGTGCTCGATGACAAGCCCATGGCGCAAAGCGACGAAGCGCGCTATCTGCCCATTCTAAAAATTTTCGCGGCGCGCGCCGGCGCGGAGCTGGAGCGCAAACAGGCCGAACGCGAAGCGCGCAGCACGGAAGAAGAGTTGCGGCGCAGCGAAGAACGCTTTCGCACGCTGTTCGAATCCGCGCCCATTGGCATCACCATCAACAACGCCGAGGGCCGTTTTCTGCAAGTGAATCGCGCGTTCGAAGACATGGTCGGTTATCGCGCGCAAGATTTGGCCGCGAGGAGTTTTAAAGAACTCACTTTCGCGGAAGACCTGGCGGAGAGCAAAATCGTTTTCGGCGAACTGGTGACGGGCAAACGCTCGCACTTCAACATTGAAAAACGCTATCGCCAAAGCAGCGGCGAAATCTTGTGGGCCAACACCGTGTGCAGCGCGATCCGCGATGCGGAGGGCAAATTCATCTACACGTTTGCGATGATCGTGGACATCACCGCGCGCAAGCAAGCGGACGCCGCGCTGCGCAAAGCGCACGAGGACTTGGAAGCGCGCGTGGCGGAACGCACCAACGAGCTTTCGCGCTCCAACGTATTGCTCACGAAACAGATTGAAGAACGCTTGCGCATGGAAGCCGCGCTGCAAGTGGCGAAAGAAGCCGCGGAAATGGCGAATCGCGCGAAGAGCGAGTTCTTGGCGAACATGAGTCATGAGCTGCGCACGCCGCTCAACGGTATTCTCGGCTACGCGCAAATTCTCAAGCGCGACGCCGCTCTCACCGCCACACATAAGGAGAACGTCGAAATCATTCAACGCAGCGGCGAGCATTTGCTCACGCTCATCAACGACGTGCTCGATCTTGCCAAAATCGAAGCGGGCAAACTCGAATTGCAGCTCGGCGATTTTTCCTTGCCCGACTTATTGAAAAACGTGACGGAGATCGCGCGCCTTCGCGCTGAGCAGAAAGGCCTCGCGTTCGTGTTCGAAACGCTTTCGCGCCCGCCCGCATTCGTGTCCGGCGACGAGCGGCAACTGCGCCAACCACCAGCGGGTGGTGGCGACCAGCATCAAGCG
>CAYNDW010000596.1:0-2827 GCA_964395375.1 uncultured Cytophagia bacterium | reverse complement strand
GCCAAGTGTTGCTCAACCTGCTTGCCAACGCCGTGAAGTTTACCGAGAGTGGCGGCGTCTCGTTCAAAGTGGGCGCGATTGAAAGCAACTCTGGTGAAACGCGGGTGCGTTTTCAAGTGGAAGACACGGGCATCGGCATTCCGCCGGAACGGCTCGAAGAAATTTTTTTGCCGTTCCAACAAGTGAGCGAACTGCGGCATCGCGTGGAAGGCGCGGGCTTGGGCTTGGCCATCAGCCGCAAGCTCGTTGAACTGATGGGCGGCGAACTGCACGTGCGCAGCGAACTGGGGCACGGCAGCGCGTTTTGGTTTGAGATCGTTTTGCCGGCAAGTAATACCGCCGGCCGTAATGCTTCGCCGCTGGAGCGTAATCTCCTCGGCTACGTGGGCGCGCAGAAAAAGCTTTTGATTGTTGATGATAAAAAAGAAAACCGCACGCTGCTCGTAAAGCTGCTCGCGCCCTTGGGTTTTGAAATGAGCGAAGCCGGCAATGGGCAAGCAGCCGTGGACGCGCTCGCCAACGCGCCGGCGGATTTGGTGTTGATGGATCTGGTCATGCCCGTGATGGACGGCTTCGAGGCCACGCGCCAAATTCGTGCTTTGCCAAACTGCGCGCACGTGCCCATCATCGCGCTCTCCGCCAGCGTGTTCGAACACAATCGTCAAGAAAGCCTCACCGCGGGCTGCAGCGATTTCATTCCCAAGCCCGTGCGCTTGGACGTGCTCTTGGAGAAACTGCAAACGCATCTCAACCTGCAATGGCGCTACGCCGAAGATGCGCTCCCGCAACTTGACGCCACAACTGCGCCGCAAGCCCTCGCTCCGCCGCGCCCCGAACTCGAAGCGCTCCAGCAACTCGCGCTGAGGGGCGATCTCAGCGGCATTTTGCAACGGCTCGACGAGCTGGCCCGGCGCGACGCGCAGTTCACGACGTTTGTGGAAGAGCTGCGCGGCTATGCGAAGCAATATGACATGAAGCGAATTCGGGAGGGGTTGAAGGGATATTTGCGTTAGTTGTCTCAACGAAAATCTTTCTCCCCACCGCTCTCCTATTTTTCATTCAGCAGGAATCCTTTTAAGCAGCCAGCAGATTTTTCCTTTCTCGAATTATCTCCGGCGCAAAGGTCTCCCTCGGATTGGCCGCAGTTCTAATTCACTCATGCGCGGTTCATTCGTGCGGGAGCAATTTGCTTTCCGGCGTTTTATTTTTATATTTGCCCCGTTTTGAAATGTTGCGCAATCATGCCGAAAGGAGAAGATGCTCTGAAATGGAAGATCGCCCAAGAGAAGTTGGCGCGGTGGCTCAAGGCCGTCTCAAATGAAAAATTATTTTATTCGAGGTCAAAACCATGTTAGCAGAACAACCCTTAACCGACGTATTGACTCTTCTCCGAAAACAAAAACAGTCTCTATTTGAAAAATTCGGCGTGCAAAGCCTCGCCGTCTTTGGCTCATATGTAAAAAATGCCCATACGGCTGACAGCGACATAGATATTTTCGTCGAGCTTGAGCCTGGCCATAAAACTTTTGACAATTACATGGACCTCAAGTTTTGCCTGGAAGACACACTGCACAAGAAAATCGATTTGGCGATCAAAGAATCCCTGCGCAAGGAAATAAAAGCAGAAGTCTTGCGCGAGGCCGTTTATGTCTAGTGCGCTGTTACGTCGATTTCGTAGTCCTGCCCCCTTGTGGGGCATTGTCGCAACCGCGAGTTTATTGGCTTCAACCGCGCCCACAAGGGGGCGCGACTACAAAAAATCAAAAAAACATGCCCAACGATTTCAAATACGACGTCTTCCTCAGCCACAGCGCGAAGGACAAACCGATAGTGCGGGAGTTGGCGAACCGGCTGAAAAAAGATAAACTGCGCGTGTGGTTCGACGAGTGGGAGCTGAAGCCCGGCGACAGCATTCCGGCGAAGATTGAAGAAGGGTTGGAGGGTTCCCGCGTGCTCGTGCTCTGCATGTCGGCGAATGCGTTCGGCTCCGAGTGGGCGCAGTTGGAGGCCGGTACGTTCCGGTTTCGCGACCCGCTGAACCGGGAGCGCTGCCTCCGCGATTGTGAAGAGATCAAATTCAAATCATGTACAAAACATTGAGAAAATGGGCAACCAATACGATGGTAAATTGGGCATTAATCTTGGCAATTCTCATAATGTTGTTCGGCGCAGTACCGATCGTCGGTGAAAAAAGGCTGAGCAAGAGATTGAAAATACATCCACGTCGGCTGTTATTGTTCAGCGGGCTGGGGGTTTTATTTCTGATTTGTATTCAAACAGTCATAGCTGAACGTGAGGCAAGCAAGGCCGAGGCTATAAATCAAGGGCTTTTAAATCAAAATGTGAAGCTTACAGAAGAACTAACGCGCGCCTCCGGAAAACATGATATCTTTCCGCATTTTTGGTTCTTTCGTGGATCGCGCTTTAAGCTTGGTAGCGCAGAAATGCTCAGTTCAACAATTCCAATTTTGATTTACAACCCGGGAGATTACCCTATTTATGACGTTGAAATCCAGATCATCGAAGTGCTGGAGAACATGAAATGGCAAAGTGACGTATTATCTGGAATGCGATCTGGTAAAAGCATTCAGACCGATTCAGCAGGCAACATTATTCCGCCAAGGTTCGTGGGTACAACGTTTCATTTCACGATTCTTTTGCCAAAAGCCCATATTCCGAGGGAAATTGTGGCCCCGCCATCAACTAAAAAGTTTAACTTTTTTTATTATATTGCCGTTTCTGCCCGTAACGGGGAAACGAGATATAGGTATCATTTTGTAAAAATCGATTCGACATCAAAGGCACCATTTAATTTTGACGACTTCTA
>CAYNDW010000595.1:0-4575 GCA_964395375.1 uncultured Cytophagia bacterium | reverse complement strand
AAAACCTGAACACGTGATTTCAGTGTTCCGCTCGCCAATCCCCCAAAAATATGAAGGTCTTGAAAATCTTCTTGCATCTCTTCAAGGATTTGCTACTTTGCACTGCGCGAAATTTTTCTATCCTGTCCTATCGCACTTCCTACTCGCACTTCTTACTCGCACTTCTTACTCGCTAAGACGCGGGATGGAAATCTTTTTGTCATGTGCGCGACATGACGAGGGAAATTCCTTTTCTCTTTGGAACGCTTTGGCAATCCAAAGTTCTCAACCCCCAAATCAAAATTTCATTTTTTACTGGTAGCCGTGAAATGCTTTTGCATTTCAGCTACTGCGGCGAGTTACCCAAAACGAGTAAGGAGTGGAGCATGTAGAAGAGCATTGGGCAAGCCGTGGTTATCTTTTCAATGTTTGCAGTGACTGCCTCATTCGCGCAAACGACCGTGCTGAACGACCCGTTGAACGGCGGATCGTTTACCTCCCTTCCAGGCGTGACCCGTTCCAATGAAGGCGGAAGCTTCTCAAGCGCGGGATGGAAACCAACTGGAGATGCAGATTTGATTATTTATGACCTTGGCCGTTATATTGAAAACGGCTCATTAGAAATCCGGGTGAAGAAATTTGAGCCGACAATACAAGTCAACACGGCATCAGAAAGCGGCGATGCGAGACACCATGTTCTTGCCATGTTTCGCACACATGCGGGCAGTCATCATATCGTTGAGAATCTTGAAACGGCTTGGGATTTTCACACAGGTAAGCTTGTCCCTGTCGAGAATGACCCGTTCCAAGGCGGTATCAAACTATTGAGCTGGACTTACGGTTATTCTGACGAGAAAACAGGTTACGTCACGGATGGCACCAGTGATTGGAATATCAATCACACACCTTATTATCAATTAAAATTCGTTTGGGATAATTCCCAGCTTGCGTATTTCCGCGACGGAGTGTCATTGCTCACGCATACCCTAGATAATCCAATGCAACTGCGTTATCTTTATGTGGGTCGGGACCGAACGATGTCTGGTGATTTTGTCACAAACTTTCAGAACAATCAATATCCGGCCATGTACGACGCCCAAGGCCCCATTTATTCGAACCTTATTGTGAAAGAAACACGTCCGGCGGACACGATCTTTCCAACGATTAACTTGCTCTCCGCAAGCAACCTTTATGAAAATGCCGCAAGACTATCTTGGTCCACAAGCGAGGCCGCAGTGTGCTATGTGAAATATGGGCTCACGACTGCATACGGCGAAGAAACCGATGTTCTTGGCTCTCCGGAGGTTTCCTTTTCAACGTTGTTGCCGAATCTCAATGCCGGCACATTGTACCATTGCCAGATCGTGGCGGAAGATAATGCCGGAAACGTGACCGCGAGCAACGATTTCACCTTTACAACCACGACCGACGGTATTTACGCTTTTCAACCGATATTCGATACCTACATCGAAGCCAGCAAAGACGCAAACTCCCCGTGGCTGTATGGCGAAACTCGCGGTCATGCGAATTTTGGTTGGACGAACTTGATGACCTCTCTGTATCGTGATTGTTTTTTTAAATTCAATGTTGCGGGTGTGTCTGGGAATATCGCCTCGGCAACGCTTCGACTTCATGGCAGACAAAGCGGAGCCACAGGTGGAATTTTGAAGCAATTTACTCCCAATAATTCGAATTGGGAAAACAACGCAACATGGAATGATGCCATCAGCCAATCCCCGCAATATATCGCGAGATCCAATTATATCGGCGCGACGCAACTTGCGGTGCTCAACTCAATCACTGGCAATCAATGGCATGATTTAGACGTTAGCTCCGTCTCGCGCGATCAAAACAACAACTATTATTTTGTTTTGCAAGGCACCGGCACGCCCGATTTTCTGAGTTGTGGAGCGCTCGACTCCCGCGAATCCACCAATTACCAGCCGGAGTTGATCATTGAAACCGCGCCCTCACTTTTCACAGAAGTCACGACCTCACTTTTGGGCGTCGTGGAACCGGGATTAGCTTGGGGCGATTTCGACAAAGATCGCGATTTAGATCTCGTGCTGACAGGCGATGCTCCCGGCAATAACGTTGCTTTCGTTTATCGTTATGATGGCAAAAATAATGGCAACCATATCTTCACGCCGCTCACGTTTCAAAATGCACCGTTGCCGTTGGTTACAAGTGGCGCCGTTGCATGGAGTGACTTTGACGACGACAACTTTTTGGATTTTGCAATGACCGGATATGAACTTAACGTTGGAGACCACGCGAAGATTTTCAACAATAATGACAACGGTAGTTTTGTGGAAACCTCTTCACCGTTGACGCCGGTTGCGACCTACGGCGCCGTGGCTTGGGGTGATTATAACAATGATCGTCATACCGATATTTTGATCAGCGGCTATTCGAACAATCAGCCATTTACCAAGTTATACAAAGCCACCGGCCAAGTCCAATGGACTGCAACGGTAGTGAGCTTGGCGCAACTCGGAAGCGGCACCGTGGCGTTCGGCGATTATGACAAAGACCGGGATCTCGACATTCTTCTGTCCGGGCTTGACGCGAACCAAAACAGCTATGTCAAAGTTTACCGAAACAAGTTTTACGACAATAACACCGGCCCCAATTTCGCGAGTTTTCAGCAAGCGTGGAGCGTGGCAGTTGGCGCTACTTCTTGTGTTTGGGGTGACTACGACCAGGACGGCGATTTGGACATTGCGCTGACCGGCAATGGCGCGACGAGAATTTACAAGTACGACGGCGCTAGCTTCGTGCTTGAATTTACCTTGGAAGCTCTGTACAACGGCAACGTTGCTTGGGGCGATTATGACAACGATGGTGATCTGGATCTCTTGCTCACCGGAACTGATTACGGCACTCCCAATATTCCCGTGTCCAAGATTTACCGCAATGACCAAATCGCCTTCAATGAGGAGGATGGTGCATCGTTCACGGGCGTATATTATAGCTCCGGCGCATGGGGCGATTTTGACAACGACGGCGATTTGGATTTGATTTTGGCGGGTGTAGCGCCAGAGCTCGGTTTCGACGCCGTGACCAAGCTTTATGAGAATAACACGAGCACTCCCAACAATCCTCCGGGCCAGCCCACAATGGTTGCCCCTGCCTCTGGAACTGTGCTTTCCACAAACACTGTTACCCTGAGTTGGAACCCTCCTGCTAACGCAGATGAAACCCCGACCAGTGGGTTGACTTACAACATCTTGCTCGGCAAGACCAATTCAAACTTTACACAAATCTCGCCTATGGCGCTCACTTCAGACGGCTATCGTTTGCTGCCCGCAATGGGAAACGTCGACAGCAACACGAGTTGGACGCTCACCAATTTGCCGGACGGCGTGTATTATTGGCGCGTGCAGGCTATAGATCAAACTTTCAAAGGCTCTACTTTTCAAGCCGCACAAAGTAGTTTCAGTTTTACTATAGCGACAGGCAATCCCGCTAGCAGCACAGATTTCATGAACGAACCGTCGTTGGTGGCTGAAACTGAAAAAGCCGCAACCATACCCGAGCATTTCTTCCTTTCAGAAACCTATCCCAACCCCTTCAACCTCGGCACGCAATTGAATCTCGACTTGCCGGAAGACGGGCATGTGCTGGCGATCATCTTCGATCTACAGGGCAAGGAAGTCGTTCGCCTGCGCGAGGAAGAAATGCGGGCGGGCTATAATGTTGTACAGTGGGACGGCCGCAACGTAAGCGGCGAAGTGGCGAGCAGCGCGACGTATTTCGTCAAAGTCGTGTTCGAAAGCCGTTCCGGCAAACGCGAAGAAACCACGCGGCGGCTCGTGTTGGTGAAATAAAATTCTTTTCGCCCTCAAAACCAAAAAGGAGCGCCCATCTCAAACGGCGGCGCTCCTTTTGGTTTTCAACCCGACGCGGAGAGGCTGCCCGCGCTTTGCTTGCCAACCACAAGCGAAGGAAAGCTCGCGCCCTCTCCGAAATTTGCATTGACTGCGCTACGGCCTTTGGCTATATTGCAACGCTCGCTCACTCATGGGCGGGCGTTTTTTATTTAAACAAAACGCTTTGCTTCTCATCATAGCCCTAGCGCAGACAAATTACGCTTCGCCCCCCATGTGTTTGTCATTCAGCAGGAATCTTTTTACTCGCCGGGAATGCTGCCCAGTGCTGAAAAGGATTCCTTCTGAATGACATGCTAGGCGAGGGGAAGGCGTGTTCGAAATTGCGCTCGGAGTCACAAAACAAATTCTCCATGTCCAAAGTCGTTCGCGAAACGCTCGAAATCGATCTCAATCATAGCCTGCCGGTTTTGCCGCTCAAAGAAGTCGTCTTCTTCCCCTACATGCTTTACCCTCTGCTCGTGGGCCGCGAAGTTTCGATGCGCGCCATTCAGGAAGCCATGATGGCCGACAAGCTCATCTTTCTCACCGTGCAAAAAGAAATCGCCAAAGACGATCCGGGCAAAGACGATCTCTATCGCATCGGCGTGGTTGCGCGCATTCTGCAAGTGCTCAAGCTGCCCAATGGTTTGCTCAAAGTTCTCGTGGAAGGTTTGGTGCGCGGCCGCATCACGCGCTTTCAGAACAACACCGAATATCTCGAAGT
>CAYNDW010000594.1:0-4579 GCA_964395375.1 uncultured Cytophagia bacterium | reverse complement strand
GATTCGTAATTCCAATTTTTGTTCTCTCTCTTCTTGGAGAGTTTTTCGAATTTAGGAATGCCGTTTAAATAACTTTCCCATAACTCAAACCGCGAATAGACGCCAATGAACGCGAATCAAAAAGAATTAGCGTTCATTCGCGTTGATTAGCGGTTTGGGAAATGGTTAGGTTATTTAAACGGCGCTCCTAAGGCGCGGCCTAGTTTAAAAGGATGCATACTCGTTGTGGATTGGTTTGGAACTCCCCTCAAGCTGTCATTCTGGAAGCCCCTCCCTTGTGCTCACACCGGCTCTTACTACTCGGAGCACAAAATAGGTTACACTTCCGACCTATAGTGTTGTCATTCAGAAGGAATCTTTTTAAGCACTCGGCAGTATCTCCAGCGCGTAAAAAGATTCCTCCTGAATGACAGGCGAGGAGGAAAAGTGTAACCTATATTCCGCTCGGAGTAATAATTCTTAAAGGTGTATCAAGTGCGAGGGAAGTTTCTTCCAGGATGACATTTCAAAGAAGAGCATTACAAATTAACTCGGAAGCACGATAGCTTTTGTATCCATGCAGAGTCATGCTCCGGCCCAGCCGTGTTGCACGCTTCCGTTTTTTTTTCTATTGACCTGGTTCCAAATTTTTTTGGGAGATCAATTCTTCGTGCCTACTTCTAACAGCGCCACTTCTCCTTTCGAAATTCGGGCGGCGACCGCGTCGGACGCGCCGTTAATTTTGACTTTCATAAAAAAATTAGCGGCGTATGAACGGCTTGAACATGAAGTGGTGGCAACGGAAGCGGAGTTGCGCGAAACTCTGTTTGGCGAGCGCCGCACCGCGGAAGTCGTTTTGGGGTATTATCACAATCAGCCGGTGGCCTTTGCGCTTTTCTTTCACAACTATTCAACCTTCTTGGGCCGGTCGGGAATCTATCTCGAAGACTTGTATGTGGAGGAGCGCTATCGCGGCAAAGGCTTGGGCAAAGCCATGCTGGCATATCTCGCGCAGGTTGCGGTTGAACGCAAATGCGGCCGCTTGGAATGGTGGGTATTGGATTGGAACGAACCGGCAATTCAGTTTTATAAAAAGCTCGGCGCGTTGCCCATGAGCGATTGGACGGTGTTTCGCGTGACGGGAGAGGCGCTTAGCAATTTGGCTCGCGGCGAAACGCAAGAGCGCGCTTAAAAAGATTCCTCCGGGCTGACAACGCTGGCGGCCGGAAGTGTAATCTATCTTGTGTGCAAACTAGTAATCGTTTGAGCGCAACACGCCGGGCAAGCGCTCTTGTTGTTTAAGGCTGCGATACTTCTGCAAGATTTTTAGCGTTTCGTCTATCGGCAAGGCTTCGTTTGTGTGTCCCCTCATGCCGGTTACGCTCGTGGCTTGGAATAAAGAATTGTAAACCGCCTCTTCCGTGGCTTCGACTACGGCGAGAAAGAGCGGCGTCATCATTTCATCATGCAGCAAGCGCACGCTCGGCAACAAGCCCGCGGCATTTTCCTCGCGCGGCATTGCATGCGGAAGACGATACGCCGTGGTGAAAGCGATGACGTAATCGCCGCTGCCGTTCGACATGAACCCGCCGGTGTGCGCAAGACCGAGCAGCGCGCGCTTGGCCAGGCGTTTCAAGTTGCGCGTGGAGAGCGGCGCATTGGTCGCGACCACGATCATGCACGAGCCTTTATCGTCCGCTTTGCGCACGCGTTCGCTTAAATAAAATTTTCCAAGCTCTCGTCCGACCGGCGCGCCATTGATCGTTAGTATGCCGCCGTAATTTGTTTGCACCAACACGCCGACCGTATAACCGCCGAGATCTTTGGGCAGCACGCGTGACGAAGTTCCAATCCCGCCTTTAAAGCCCAAACAACTCGTCCCCGTGCCCGCGCCTACGCTGCCTTCTTCCACCGCGCCGTTCCGCGCTGCGGCGAGCGCTTGCAACACGTGCTCTTCTTTCACATGCAAACCGCGAATGTCGTTCAACCCGCCGTCGTTTGTTTCTCCCACCACCGCATTCACCGAAAAAACGTTTTCATTGCCCGGCTGCGCCAGCGTATGTTTGATTAAAGCCTGCATCGCAATCGGCACCGCGAGCGTATTGGTCAGCACGATCGGGGTTTCGATTGTGCCCAACTCTTCCACTTGCGTATAGCCCGCGAGCTTGCCGAACGCATTGCCGCAATAAATCGCCGCGGGAATTTTTTCTTGAAAGAGATTGCCGGAGTTGGGAAGGATCGCCGTCACGCCGGTGCGCACGCTCTCGCCTTGCACAATGGTGCAGTGGCCGACTTGCACGTTAGCGACGTCCGTGATGGCGTTCAATTTTCCGACCGGCAGAATGCCGACTTGCACGCCGGCCTCGCGCGCACGCGGGCGGGAATTTTTCGTTTGAGCTTGAGCCATGAGGGCGAAGAAGAGCACGACGAGCGTGCAGTTCATTGATACTCCTTGTGGGGAAATTCATTCTCGCGTTCGTAGTAGCTCATCATGAAGTTTGATGATCAAGTCCGGTAATGCACTGGGAACCCTTCCTAGATCATGTCATTCAGCAGGAATCTTTTTAAGCACTGGCATCGGCGCTTAGAGCTAAAAAGGATTCCTGCTGAATGACACGATCTAGGGGAGCTTGACGGGTTTGAAAATTAAACTTCGTTATGAGCATGTCATCAGAATAATGGGCGCCTGCAGGCGCTACTACGAACGTGAAGCGCGACGACGAACATGAGCCATCAACTTTCGATAAGCTGCGACGCGCGGCGCGTGGCTTCGACCACGGCTTTGATGAGCGTGACGCGCAGGCCGCCTTCTTCCAATTGCAACAGGCCGTCGATGGTGCAGCCCGCGGGCGTGGTGACCGCGTCTTTAAGCAACGCGGGATGCGCGCCGGTTTCGAGCACCATGCGCGAAGCGCCGAAACACATTTGCGCGGCGAGTTCGGTTGCGACTTGGCGCGGCAATCCGACTTTCACGCCGCCTTCGGCGAGTGATTCGAGAATGACATAGATATAAGCCGGGCCGCTCGCGCTGAGCGCGGTCACGGCGTCAAAATATTTTTCGTCGATGATCAACGTGCGGCCCACGGGATCGAAGATTTGCCGCGCGCGTTGCAGATGCTCTTCGCGCGCATGCGTGCCGGCGCAAAGTGCGGTCATGCCGGCGCGCACGAGCGCGGGCGTGTTCGGCATCGCGCGCACAACGTTGGCGGCTTTATCCAATTGCCGTTCGATGAACGCAGTCGTGGCCGAAGCTGCAATCGAAATGAGCAGTTGCTCCGGCTGCAAAAGGGGTTTGATTTCGTTGAGCACGTCGCGCAGTGTTTGCGGCTTCACGCAGAGCAGGATCACGTCCGCGTTCAGCGCGGCCTCGCGATTGTTGAGGGTGGTCGTAATGTTGAGTCGCTGCGCCAGTTCCGCGGCGTGCGGTGCGTGCTTCACGGTCGCCACGATTTGTTCGGCGGCGAGCAGCTTGGTTTCGAGCCAAGCTTTGATGAGCGTTTCACCCATCTTGCCCGCGCCGAGCACCGCGAGTTTGGTGAGGGGCTGCATGAGGTTTGATCTCCAACAATGTTTTTGGGGAGCACGGGAAGCTTTAATATTTGCCCGTCATTCAGGAGGAATCTTTTTAAGCACTCGGCAGCATTTCCAGCACGTAAAAAGATTCCTTCTGAATGACATGCGAGGAGGGGAAAATGTAACCTAGATTTCGCTTGGAGTAATAAGGACTAGTGCCTCTTCTTCCCGTTCTCTTTATCCACTTCAAACAAATATCCCGCGCCGCGCAGCGTTTTCACGTAACGCGGATTGTCGGGATCCGGCTCGATGTGTTTGCGCAGCCAGCGCACGTGATTGTCGATCGTGCGCGTGGTCGGATAAACTTCGTAGCCCCAAATTTCATTCAATAAACGCTCGCGCGTGAGCAGCTCGCCGGGATGCTGAATGAAATAGGCGAGCAGTTCAAATTCGCGATTGGTGAGGCTTTGCAGCACGCCGCCTTTGAAGACTTCATGCCGCTTCAAATCTACCACGACATTGCCGAATGAAAATTTTTCTAGCTTGGCGGCGCGGCGCGTTGCGGGCAAGGCTTTTTCGCGGCGCAATTGCGCCTTCACGCGCGCCAACAATTCGCGCACGCTGAACGGCTTGGTGAGATAATCGTCCGCGCCCAACTCCAGGCCGAGCACTTTGTCGTTCTCTTCCGTTTTGGAAGTGAGCATGAGCACCGGCGTTTTGTTGCCTTCGTCGCGCAAGCGTTTGCAAACTTCCAAGCCGCTCATGCCGGGCAACATCACGTCGAGGAGAATCAAATCCACGTTTTGTTTTTTGGCAAGGCGGTAGCCGTCGGTGCCCGTGCGCGCGGTCATCGTTTCATGGCCTTCGCCCTGCAGCGCGTGCTCCAAGCCGAGCACGAGCGCGGCGTCGTCTTCGATGATGAGGATTTTTTTCATGGCGCGTTTCTCAGAGCGTGTTTGAACAGTCCCCCTTGAGGGGGTGTCGCTCGGTACCGTTATCAAAATGAAATGTATGTTGAACCTGAATTTTGCACCGTGCTCGCGCCGGCTTTCGTCTGATGCTGAAGCATCAGCCTAGGAGATGCAAG
>CAYNDW010000593.1:0-4585 GCA_964395375.1 uncultured Cytophagia bacterium | reverse complement strand
TTACATCTAAAACCGCAGTGCCCTCATTGCTCACCACAATCGTTTGCACGGCGCTGCTGCCGATGGCCACGTCGCCATAATTGTTCGAAATCGGATTCACCGCAATGTCCGGCGCCGTAACGGCCGCGCCATTGCCCGACAACGCGATTGCAAAAGGATTTTCATCCGTGTCGTTGCTGGCGATATTCAAGCTTGCCGTTTTCGCCCCGAGGGTCTTGGGCGCGAATTTCACTACGATATTTCGGCTTGCGTTCGGCGCCAAAGTAAAAGGCGCGCCGCCGCTCACGAGGACAAACTCGCCGGCGTTCGTTCCCGTTAGACTCGTTGCGCTCACTTGCAGATTCGCCGTGCCCTCATTGCTCACCACAAAAGTCTGCGAGAGGCTAGTGCCGAGGGTCGCGTCGCCATAATTATGCGCCGCCGGATTCACCGCGAGTTCCGGCGCGGCGATAATCGGCAACGCGCTTTCATACGCGCCCAAATCCGGTAGCGACGGCGACGGCTGCGGGCGTGCGCCCAGTTCGGCGTCATCCGCCACACCTAAGTTTATGCCAGCCGCAATCGCCGGACTGCTGTTTTGCAAATGCAAATTTTCGCTGGCGGCCGCAACGCTCACAAACAGCGGATCGAGGCCGGTCTTCGTATTCGCGCCAAAGCTCGTAACCGCCGGCTGTGTCGTCGTCTCGGTGCTGCTGCCGGTGTTGAACACGAGATTATAATCTTCGCCCGGCAAAAGCGCGACGGCCGCAGCCAACGCCGCGTGCGTGCCCTTGCCATAAAAAATATTGTTCTTGATCACCACGTCCGGCGTCGTGACGCGCGTGCGAATCATTTCAAAGCCGCTCTTGAAAAAGGAATTGTGGCGCACGGCAATATTGCTGCAGCCCGTGTCAATGTACAAACCTTGCTGGCCGCTGTTCATCACCAAGTTGTTCTCAAGCACCACGTCCGCCGCGCCGATCAAGCGCAGGCTTTCTTCGCCGATCGTGCCGTTCATCAAATTGCGGCGAATCGTGAAGTTGCTGATCGTCTGGCCCGGTTGCTCGTGCAAGCGAATGTGGCGCTTGTTGTTCAGGAACGTGTTGTCCTGAATGATGACGTTGCGGTAGGAGGCATTGAGAAATTCCAACGCATCGCTGGTGGCAAGCAGAAAGATATTTTTGAATGCGCTTTTTTCCACCAGCACCGTGTCCAGCGTCGTGCTGAAATTGATGCCGCGTTGCCCGCCGTCAAAAACACAATTCCGCACCGTCAAGTCGTTGGAGCCAAACACTTGCCAGTTGTCGGCCTGCGCGACCGTTTGATCGGAAGTGATTCCGTCTACAATGAGATGCCGGCAATTCGCAATGGACATCGAAACCGTGCCGACACCCGTCGGTTTGATTTGGGGCGTATGCCCGGCAGCGGCTTGAATCGTCAAGTAATCTAGATTCTGAATCAAGCTCGCCGTGCTCGCGCCGCCAAGATTCACCAAGCCGGTCGCGTTATAAGTTCCGTTCTTCACGTAGATGAATGAGCGGGCATTGGCGTTGCCGCTGCGGGAATTGTTGACGGCCACTTGCAAGCTCGCGTATGCCGTGGCTTCGGTGTTGCCGTCATTGCTATCGTTGCCGCTGAGTTGATCGACCCACTTGATCGTCGGTGGCGGCGTATTGGTTAAAAAGCCGGTCAACCCAGCATACCACCGCTCCGCCATCTTTTGATCGCCGGCATCATTGGGATGAACGCCGTCATACATATCCTGGCTCACACTGAAGCCCGCCCAATGATCGATCACGACCACCGGTGATTGGAAAGTATTCTTGGAAGCGGCGAGAGTCGGAATCCTTTGGTTGAAGTCAACAATCGCATTCGCTTCGTAGATCGAGGGAATGATTTGCCCGAGCAAAATTTTGATCTCGGGATTCACCAAACGCAATTTGTCGATAACCTGCTCGAGCTCGAAGATCGTGCTGCTGTTGCTTTGATATTGAAACACGTCGTTGCTGCCGAGATGAATCAGCACAATTTCCGGTTGGTGGCTGCGGGACCAATCTTCGATTTGCGCCAGAATCTCGTCCGTGCGCCAACCGGAATGGCCTTCATGATCCATATCGAAATCCGGATGCGGCGGCGGCCCGGTTTTGTTGAGGTTTTGGCTGCCGACAAAATCCACATTGAAACCGTGGTTTTGCAGCAAATGCCACAACGGCCGGCGATAGCTATCATGATTCGGGTACATCTGCGTGATCGAATCGCCGAGCGGCATAATCTTGATGGCATTGTTCGTCCCGCCATTATCCGGCGTCGCGCGTGAATTTTCATATGCCCCCAAATCCGGGTTCGACAAGGCGGGCTGCGGCCTCGCGCCATTGCCGATATCCTCCGCGACGCCCAAATCGAGGCCCGCGCCGAGAGCCGGACTGCCATTCTGCAAATGTAAATCTTCAAAGTTTGCGACGGTGCTCACAAAGAGCGGATCGAGACCGGCCTGCGTATTTGCGCCAAAGCTCGTGACCGCCGGTTGCACCGTCGTCTCCGTGCTGCTGCCGGTGTTGAAGATCAAATTGTGGTTTTCACTCGGCAAGGAAGCAACAGCCGCGGCCAGCGCGGCATGCGTGCCGTTGCCATAAAAAATGTTGTTCTTAATCACCATGTCCGGCGAAGTGAGTTTGGTGCGAATTGTTTCAAAGCCGGTTTTGTAAAACGTGTTGTGCGTGACGGTGAGGTTGCTGCAGCCGGCGTCAATGTAAATGCCCTGTTGCCCGCTTTTCATCACCACATTGTTTTCGATCACGACATTCGAGGCGCCGATCAAACGCAGGCCTTCTTCGCCGGCAGTGCCGTTCAAGAAATTGCGGCGAATCGTAAAGTTCTCGATCACATTGCCGGTTTGCTCGTGCAAACGAATGTGGCGTTTGTTGTTCAGAAAAGTATTGTCCTGAATCGTCACGCCGTTGTATGACGCCTGAAGAAATTCGAGCGCATCACTCGTGGTGAGCAAGGAAATATTTTTGAACGTGCTCTTTTCCACCAACGCGGTGGTCAGCGCCGTGTTGAAATTGATGCCGCGTTGGCCGCCTTCGAAGGTGCAATTACGCACGATCAAATCATTCGCGCCGAACACCTGCCAGTTGTCGGCCAGCGCCGTGGTTTGATCGGAAGCCAGGCCGTCCACGATCAAGTGCCCGCAATTTGAAATGGAAACAGACACCATCGCGGCCACCGTCGGCTGCACTTTGGGAGTGTGCCCGGCCACGGCTTGAATGGTGAGATAATCGAGGTTCTGAATCAGAATCGCCGTGCTCGCGCCGCCCGGATTCGTCAAGCCGGCTGCGGCATACGTGCCATTCTTCACATTGATCAGCGAACGCGTTGCGGCGGTTCCGCTTTGTGAATTATTAAGGGCGACTTGCAACGAAGCATACGCCGTCGCTGCGCCGTTGCCGTCATTGCCGTCATTGCCATTCACTTGATCGACCCACTTCGTCGTTTGCGCGAGCGTAATTCCCGCGGCGCTCATCAGAAGCGCAAGGGTCAACATCAGTACGTAAATTTTCTTTCTCATGGAAAAATCTCCTGCAAAGCTAGTTAGGTTGAATCCAATTAATTATGCGCAAAGCAGCTTGAGCGATTGCGGCAGCTTGGCTCTGAACAAGAATGATACCACGACGCCATTTAGCGCTTTTGCGATACTTAACGCGCGCGCGTGCCGTTTAGGAGCAAAAGGCCGTACGCTAAACTTGCAATGTTTTATTTCACTGCTCATATTTGAATGGCGCTTTGCAACGAAACGAAACACTGAAATTTGAAAATCTTTTTTGCGCAAAGAGAAAACTAGCGCCGGTAATGAAACGCGACTCTTCCGTTGAGTTGATTGGTATGCGAGAATCGGGAAGATCAAGAATGTCGGTTGGACAAATTGCTGTTGCGGCGGGATAAGATGAAAAGGACGGCGCAGATTAACGTCGCTCATCTGCGCCCGTATTCAAGAATCGCACATGCAGGTTCTACTATACGAGCACAAACTAGGTTACAGATCGCGTCCTATTTTTTGTCATTCAGGAGGAGTCTTTTTAAGCACTCGACATCATTTCCAGTACGCAAAAAGATTCCTGCTGAATGACCGGCGAAGAAAGTGTAACCTAGATTTTGCTCCGAGTAATAAGTTTGCCCTCACTGAATACAAGTATTCTGTGGTCCTGCTTCAGTGAGAGCTCTCTTGCGGCGTTCCCACAAATAATTTTATTTGCGGGAGATCAATTCGAAGCCGCTACTGCAAACGGTTCAGCCACGGGTTGCAGCGAAATTCTTTTTGCGAACCTCGCGTCGCGCAGCTCTTTCAATTTATACGTGATTCTCTTTTTCACATCATTGCAAAACGGCATGGGATCGGACCATGAGAAATCCGCGTACGTTTTCTTGCCGCGCACCGAACGCCACCACGCGCTAAACGTAAGCTCGCCGCGTTGCCAATAGATGCGCGCCGAGCGCAGATCTTCGAGCACGCACATCCATTTTACGCCGCGATATTGCTGCGTCCGGTTTTCCGGCAACGTCAAACCGGCTTTATCGCAATACATCGTAAACAACAACTCAACGCCGC
>CAYNDW010000592.1:0-4591 GCA_964395375.1 uncultured Cytophagia bacterium | reverse complement strand
ATAGCAATCTGGCCAGCGCCGCAGGCCACGTCGAGCATGCGCATCTTCGGTTTGAGCGGCAAACGCGCCAAAAATTCCAACGCGCTCGGTTCCATATATTTGGCAAAGTGCCCATAATCGCCGGCCATCCATACGGTTTTGAGTCTGGTTTTCAAAGCTTGCATTTCTGCGGTCATGATCTGCTCCTGGTTTGGTTGAGTTCGTTGCACATAACGAGTGTCGTTGTTTTCTTGATACAAGATACGCGATTCGCTTTGTGATTTCTGCTGTCGCAAGGGATGGTTTTAACCAGCAATTCAGTGCATTAGCAGCTTCTCACAGGTTTTTTATTGAACGGATTTTGGGCTCGACTTTTACCTGTCGCTTGCGATAGTTTTGTCGAGTGCTAAAACATTTGTCGTTCTCATGGCGTGACAAGCTCAAGCTTGTCACGCCGTTTTTTCTACAGTCTGAAAATAAAAGCCCCGTGGTCGGTCCATTTGCATGAATCCGCCACGGGGCGTTTGTTCTGTTGATTGCAATAGGCACAAGGTCCGCAAATAAGGATTTGGCCTGATATCAGTTCATCGTTTCCTTTTTCTCTTCTTTTCGATTTTTGTCGCCAGGCGTTTCCACTCCGCGTCATCAGTTAGCGTTTCCGCTTCAGCTTCTTTCGCCAGCCGGTGGACACGAAACCTCTCGTATTCCTGGAGTGCCAGGGTTTGCGCCACTTCCATGGAGATTTTACCGGCGTGTTCCAATAAATCGCGTTCGTTAAATTTGAGAAAGGCGTCGAGCTTCTCGCGCCAGTCGCGCATATAAAGCGGCCGATGACGGCGTGCCTGATCTTCGGCATAATCCAAATACATCGTGACCACACGGTTGAGCTCGCCGAGTTCTTGTTCGTTAAGATAGTTCTTCGCTATCGTAACATCGGCTTTGCGCACTTTGACGCCTTTCCAGGAAGTCAATCCCATATTAGATTGGGTGGCGTCGGCGCGTTCGGCTATAATCTCGGCCGCGGTTTTGCTCGATATCGCGAAATGCAGCTTGTTTTGGACGATCTTGAAAAACTCTTGCGTCTCTTCCGTTCGTGGATCGTAATCAATCGAAAGCTTGTAGAGATCGCGGACCTTCGGATAAAAACGTTTTTCGCTGGTGCGGATGTCACGAATGCGTTCGAGCAATTCATCAAAATAGTCCGCGCCGAGAGTAATGCCGGATTTCAGGCGCTCATCATCCATCACAAAGCCTTTGACGAGATACTCACGCAGGCGTTCCGTTGCCCAGCGCCGGAACTGCGTGCCGCGATGAGAATGCACGCGATAACCCACTGCGATAATGGCCTCTAGATTGTAAAATTTCCGGCTTCTTTGCACCTGGCGTATGCCTTCCGGCTGAACTTGTAAGTATTCCTTACAGGTTGCGTCCTCGTTCAGCTCTCCTTCATCGAAAATATTTTTGAGATGAAGAGTGATGTTCTGCGGCGTGGTTTGAAAAAGTTCGGCTAGCGCAGCCTGAGTCAACCAAACTGATTCATCTTCCAACCGCACTTCGACGCGGCTTTTTCCGTCTTCAGTTTGATAGAGAATGATTTCTCCGCCAGGTGTGGCGTGAGGGCCTTGATTAATCATCTGATGCTCCGATCCATAATAATCTCTGCTGCGGTGTCCCCGTGCGTGGCCCCAATACGGAACTGCGTGCCACGAGGCGACTTCACGCGGTCGCCAACGGAGATAATGACTTCGAGGTTGTAAGGCTCCACATTGCGCGAGACCTGTGGATTCCCTTCCTGTTGAACGGTCAAGTATTCCTTGACAGTTGCGGCTCGCCCCAATTCGCCCTCCGCAAAAACATTATTGACGCGCAAGCTCACGTTCTGTTTCGCGCTTCGCAGCAAAACAAAAATTTTCTTACCCGACAAAAACCATTTTGTGAGCACAAGGTATTACGGGAGACGGAATGCAATCTTCGCTAGCGCTAAGGATAGTTTTACTACTGTGCGAACGGAATTTTTGTGAACACGACAGAAAGTAATCACGCCAGCTTTTCCTGCATGGCTTTGATCACCGCCTCGGTGCGCGAGGTGACATGCAATTTGGCGTAGATGTTTTTGAGATGAAAGCGCACGGTGGGCAAACTCACAAACAACTTCGCAGCGATCTCTTTGTTGCTCAAGCCGTCGGTGAGCGCGCGCAACACTTCAACTTCCCGCTCCGAAAGTGCGGCGGTGTATTTCACGGTTTTCTTCTGGCTTTGAAAGTACGCCAGCACTTTCTGCGCGACTTCGCCGGACATCGGCGCGCCGCCGTGGTGCGCTTCCTTAATGGATTCCGAAAGTTTAGCGATAGAAGAATTTTTCAGCAGATACCCGACGGCGCCGGCGCGCAGTGAATCAAAAATGCGCGCGTCGTCGCTGTAGTTGGTGAGCATGAGAATTTTCAGGTCCGGGATTTCCAATTTCAACGCCTCGACGCATTCGATGCCCGAGCGGCCCGGCATATTGATGTCCATCAGCATCACGTCGGGAATGTCGTCGATCATGCGCTCCAACACGTCGTCGCAACTCGAATACGCGCCGACAAACTCTAAATCATCGGCGTTGACTAGCAACGCTTGAATCATGTCGCGCACGTTGGCGTCGTCGTCCACGAGGGCGACGGTGATGATTGCGTTTTGATTTTCCATGTAGTCTGATTTATTTTCTTTAAAGTGAATTCGTAGCTTTAAGGGCGAAAATTTTTCCAACGGATAAAAGCGGCCAACGAATGACCAAATCAAAATCCGTTGGCGCCTTCATCCGTTGGGTATTTTTTTGTTTGGTTTCGGCTCGTCCGGTTTATGTTTTTAACGGTGCGTTGACTTGAATTCGTGTGCCTTTCCCTAACTCCGAAACCACCTCAAACTTTCCTCCCAGCTTCTCTGCGCGCATGCGCATATTCGCCAAGCCGTTGCCGTTTTTGGTCTGCGCCACTTCAAAGCCGTTGCCCGCATCAATAATGTCCATCAAAATCTTGTCGTGCTGCACGGCGAATTTTACGGAGAAGCTCGCGCTGCCGGAATATTTCACGACGTTGTGCAGGGCTTCTTTGGCAATGAGCAGAAGGTTGCGGCGAATTTCCGGATGCAGCTTGACGGCGGCAAGAGCTTCGGCAACTTCGATATGCAACGCGATGCCTTTGGCCTCGCAAACTTCGCCGGCAAAAGTCCGCAGCCGGCTTTGCAACGCCATCATGGAATCATGCTGCGGATTCACCGACCACACCACGTCGCTCATGGCCGCGGAAAGTTCGCGCGCGATGTTGCCGACGCGTTCCATGGCGTTGCCGAGATCGCTGGCATCTTCCTCTCGCGTCCGCGCATTTTTCTTTTGCAGCGCAACTTGCGAAAGCAAACCAATATGCGTCAAGCCCGCGCCGATGTCGTCGTGCAAATCCGTGGCGATGCGCGAGCGGATTTTTTCAATCTCCAACAAGCGGTCCAACCGCACGACGTGCGTCGCGTACAGAATGCCGCTGAGAACGATCAAACCTAAAGCAATGAACCACCAGCGTTGCCAGTACGGCGGCAATATGGTGAAGGTGAAGGAGACCGGCGCACTGGCCACGCCTGCGGCATTCAGCGCGAGGACTTCAAATGTATACGCGCCCGGAGACAATGCGGCGAACCGCGCGGTTTGCTCGGCGATGGGGCCTTGCCATTCGTCCTCGAGGCCGCGCAAACGATAACGATAGCGCACGGCTTTTTCATTTTTAAAACTCAGCCCGATGAAGCTCACGGCGCAGGAGTTTTCATGGTACGCATATTCCGCCCCCGCTGCGAGCGTACGCTTCTCACCTTTGACATAGAAGTCCGTGATATAAACGAGTGGAGTGACGTCAGCATGCGCGCGGCCAAAATCATAAACCACCAAATCTTTGTAACTCACACCCCAAACTAAATTCCCGGACGCAATCCCGACGGAGCCGAAATAATCACCGCGCAACGCCGGAATGGTTATCAGCTCGCGCGAATGCGCCGAGGCCATCATTTGAATGCCTAGCGAGGTCGCAATCCACATGCGGCCGGATGCGTCTTCCACGAGCCCCCACACCGCATCGCTGAGCAAGCCCTGCTTCGTTGCAAGCGCCTCGAATTTTTCTTGCGCATAAATGGTGACGCCGCCAAAACGGGTCGCGATCCAGATTTCGCCATTGCGGCGTTGATAGATGAAGCGAATTTGATTGTCGGAAAGGCCTTCGGCTTTGGTCAGGGTGCGCGCCCAACGCAAGGTGTCGCCCAGCAAGTCGAAGAGCGCGATGCCGGAGGCAAATTCGCCAAACCAGTAGCGCTTTTCCGGTGTGCGCAACATCGCGCGAATCGTGCCCGTGGGCATGCCTCTTGGGGTTTTATAAAAGGCGCGTTGGGTCATGGTGTTGAGATCAACTTGTGCCACGCCGCCGCTGTCGCGCATGCTGCACCAAAGTTGTCGCTCCTCGTCAATGAAATAGGCAATGGGAAATCCTTTCGAGATTTCGTGGCCGGGGCGCAGCAAGCGCGTTCGTTGTAAGCGCGAATGACTTTCACCCGCGGGCTTGATGCGGAAGCCGGCCAGCCCGCCTTTGACAAATGA
>CAYNDW010000591.1:0-4604 GCA_964395375.1 uncultured Cytophagia bacterium | reverse complement strand
CCGGATTCGGAGGTGAAGTCGATCTGCTTGTAGCCGTGCTTCTTGAGGTACTCGATCTCCTGATTGCGCGAAACGTGATTGTCGCGAATCGGCGTGAGAATCGCGGCCTCGGGCAGGAGAATGTTGAACGCAATGTCGAAGCGCACTTGATCGTTGTCCAAGCCCGTGCTGCCGTGCGCGATGCTGCCGGCTTTGATCGCGCGCGCATATTGCGCCAATGCCGTGGCTTGAAACACGCGCTCCGCGCTCGCCGAAAGCGGATAGGTGTTGTTCTTCAGCACATTGCCGAAGATGAGATACTTGACGCACTTCGCATAATAGTTCGCGGTTTCATCCAACACCACGTGTTGCTTTACGCCGAGACGATACGCCATCGCCTCCATCTCCGCCAACTCGCTCGCAGTGAAGCCGCCGGTATTCACCACCACCGAATGCACCTCAAGACCTTGCTCCGCGGCAAGAAACTTCGCGCAATACGCGGTGTCCAAGCCGCCGCTGAAAGCCAACACCACCAAACGATTCTCGCGCTTCTGAATTTGCACCACGCGCTCCACGTGCGGGTCGAACAACAAGCCGGTACACAAACAATGCTTACGATTGTTGCGCGAAAGAATATCGAAGTTCTTGCACGTCGAGCAGCCTTTCCAAAACTCGTCGTCCGCGCTCAGCTCCGAAAACGGCACCGGCTTGAAGCCTAGTTCCGTGTTCATCTTCATCACCGCGTGGCTCGTCGTAATCGAAAAAATTTTCGCGTTGGGATATTTCGTGCGGGAAAGCTCGAAGATCGCATGCTTGATGCGTTTGCCCAGGCCGTGATTGCGAAACGCGGGATCGACAATCAAACCGCTGTTCGCCACGTAATTGCCGTGCGACCACGTTTCGACGTAGCTGAAGCCGATTAAGCGCCCGTCTTCTTTGGCAAAGGCGAGCACGGCTTTGCCTTCGCGCATTTTTTGTGCGAGATATTCCGGCGGCCGTTTCGCGATGCCGATGCCGCGCGCCTTTGCGCTCTCTTCGAGCATGTGGCTCACCTGCTCGGCATACGGCACGTGTTTTTCCGTCGCGGCTTCTATAAAAAAAAGTTGATCTTGTTCTGCTAAAGAGGTGCTCATCTCACTCGCCAATTTTGTGAAGGAATGTTTGTCGTGTTGCTTTATACTATTGCCCTGAAACAGCTAGCGCATTCGCGCAGATCTTTTTCCAAACCGCTAATCCACGCGAATGAACGCTAATTTTTATTCGCGTTGATTGGCGTTCATTCGCGGTTGCAGTTTTGGTTGCGGCTGGAAGTCGCGCCAGGAAATTTGTCGATCAAAAGCGGTTACTCGTCGAATCTCCCAGATCGTGTCATTCAGAAGGAATCTTTTTACTCGCTGGAGATGTTGCCTAACGCCGAAAAAGATTCATTCTGAACGACATACCCTGGAGGCGATTACCGATTTCAAAAGTCAAAACGCGTTAGGAATTTCACGTTCACGAGAGGAGAACGCACAACGCGCGCGATTTCTTCGCGCGCAAATCGGCGCAATATAAAACACTTGCCAGAATATACAAATGGTTTATCTGGTTTGGGTGGCAGGAAAAATTCTTCCTTGCCCTCCGCGCAAAATTTAGACATCTTGCCGCAATCAACTTAAAGCCCTGCGCTTCAAATAAAGGAGGAAGATTCATGCCGTCACGCTTCATTATTCTCGCCGGTCGTTGCCTCGTCGTGTTTCTGCTCTTCAGCTTTACCGCCTTTGCCCAATCGCGAACGTCCTCGTCAAAATCTCATGACCGCGTGCGCAGCCAAAGCGCCGCGCTTTATGCCGAACTCGAAAAACTTTACCTGCACTTGCATCAAAATCCCGAGCTGTCTTTTTATGAAGAAAAAAGCGCGGCGCGTTTGACGCAAGAGTTGCGCGCCTGCGGTTTTGAAATGACCACGGGCGTTGGCGGCCACGGCATTGTCGGCGTGCTGCGCAATGGCAAAGGCCCGACCGTGCTGGTGCGCGCAGACATGGATGCGCTGCCGGTGACCGAGAACACGGGCCTGGCCTATGCGAGCACAGTGCGCGTGCATGACGGCGCCGGCAAAGAGGTGGGCGTGATGCATGCGTGCGGGCACGACGTTCACATGACCGTGTTCGCAGGCACGGCGCGCGTGCTCGCGCAGATGAAAGAGCATTGGCAAGGCACGCTGGTGTTTATCGGCCAGCCCGCGGAAGAGCGCGGCGGCGGCGCACGCAAGATGCTGGCGGACGGATTGTACACGCGCTTTCCCGTGCCGGATTATGCGCTGGCGTTGCACGTGAGCGCAACGCTGGAAGCCGGCAAGATTGAGCATTGCGCGGGCTACGCGCTCGCGAATGTCAATTCAGTTGATCTCACCATTCGCGGCGTGGGCGGGCACGGCGCGTATCCGCATACGACGAAAGATCCGATCGTGATTGCGGCGCAAACGATTCTCGCATTGCAAACCATCGTGAGCCGCGAGACCAAACCGATTGCGCCCGCGGTCGTCACCGTCGGCTCGATTCACGGCGGCACGAAACACAACATCATTTCCGACGAAGTGAAGCTGGAGCTGACGCTGCGCTCGTATTCCGACGAAGTGCGCGAGCACACGATTGCCGCGATTCGCCGCATCGCGAACGGCATTGCGCAAGCCGCGGGCGTGCCCGAAGATCGCATGCCCCTCGTGCAGGTGGCCAATGAGTTCACGCCGTCGACGTATAACGATCCGCAACTCGTGCAGCGCCTCGTGCCCGCGTTCGAGCGCATGCTGGGCAAAGAGAACGTGATCGCGAGCGAACCGGTAATGGGCGGCGAAGATTTCGGTGAGTATGGCCGCACAAAAGAAAAGGTGCCGATTTGCATTTTCTGGCTCGGCGTCATTGCGCCGGAGAAAGTGGCCGCGAGCCGCGCGCACGGCGTCACGTTGCCGTCGCTGCATTCCAGCCAATTCGCGCCGCTGCTTGAGCCGAGTATTAAAACCGGCGTGCAGGCGATGAGCGCCGCGGTGTTGGAGTTGTTGGGAAGGTGAGCTTGGGTTGGAGCGCTGGAGTTGTGGAGCGCTGAGAGAAAAGAGTTTGACGCATTCGTCGCGCGCCAATCTTGATTCTGCGAACGAGGTTGCGTACATTGTTTTGCATCGAGATTCATTCATGCCCTCCGAACAATTTATGCCGAAGGAGTTTTAACATGATCGCGCACTCTGATTTCTCCATTGCGATTCCGCCGGAACTCAACTATCCGCCGCGTATGATTCACGATGAAAAAGGCAACATCGTGGGGACTATACTGGCGTATAGCGATTATCGCACGTTTCTTCACATCATTGCGCAACACGCGGATTGGGAGAAGCTGCCGAACTATCTACAGGATGCGATTGACAACATGCTAGCCGACGAGGCCGAGTCTGAGAACGGCGCAGCGCGCCCATTGCGTGAACTGCTGGCTGAATCCGGCGAAGCGAGTTGAGCATGTCCTACTTCGTCTTCTTGACGCCGGCGGCAGAGCGCGAACGTCGTAAACTTCCTTCCGCTATCAAAACTCGAATCAATCAATCTCTCCTCGGCATGGAAACGGATCCCCGGCCCGCCGGTGTAACCAAAATGACTGGTGGGCATGATCGCTGGCGGATTCGTGTCGGTGATTATCGCGTGATTTACTCGATTGACGATCATGCGAAGCACATAACCGTTCTTCGTATCGCACATCGCCGCGAAGTTTATCGTGACTGACTTCTCAATTCAACTCGAAAAAAATTGATGGAAGCACTCACCCTTGCCGCGGCGCTCGCCGGCATTTTGAGTTTTGTTTACCTCCTGTTCCTCGGCCAGCGCAGCGTGGTCGAGTTGTGGCGTGAGAAAAAGAACAACAAGCCGGCTGCCGCCATTGAGCACGCATCGCCTGTTGTCATCGCCTCCACTCCGCCAACCATTCCGCACAACTTGCCGCATCGCGCGGATTTTGTTGGGCGTGAAAAAGAAAAGCGCCACGTGCATGAAGCCTTGCGCTCGCGCTCCTATCTCGTCGCGATTGACGGCATCGGCGGCATCGGCAAGACCAGCCTCGCGCGCGAAGTGGCGCAGGAATGTTTGGGTGCGAGCCAGAAGGCGCTTGCGCAAGATAATTCTGCGCGCAATGACACCCCCCTGAATCCCCCCTCAAGGGGGGACTTTTCGTTGCGTCATCAATTGAGCGGAGACTCGCCGAAACATCCACCCATTGAAGGAACGCCCCGCATCAATTCCCCCCTTGAGGGGGGCCAGGGGGGTGTTGGCGGCGCTACGTTAACTCACGACACCCTCCAAACTTTCGCCGCGTTCATTTGGACCTCCGCCAAAGATCACGAACTCACCCTCAACGACGTGCTCGACACGATTGCATTCACGTTGGATTATTCTCACCTCGCGCAACTGCCATTGGAAGAAAAGCGGCATCAAGTCACCAAGCGTTTGCAGGAAAAATCTTGCTTGCTCGTCGTGGATAATTTTGAAACCATCACGGACCAAGGCCTCTATGATTTTTTGCAAGCGCTGCCCGAGCCGAGCAAATGTTTGGTAACGAGCCGTACGCAAAGCCTCAAACAAGCGCGCGCGATTTCCATTCGCGGCTTG
>CAYNDW010000590.1:0-4610 GCA_964395375.1 uncultured Cytophagia bacterium | reverse complement strand
AACGTCTCGACCATCGGCCAAATGTCCTGCAATCCCGCGATTGGCGGTGTCGCCAAGGGCCAACTCGTGCGCGAGCTTGATGCGCTCGGCGGCGAGATGGGTTTGTCGATTGACGATTCCGGAATTCAGTTTCGCATGCTCAACAAGAGCAAAGGCCCGGCAATGTGGTCGCCACGCGCGCAAGCCGATCGCGCCCAATATGCCGCGCGCATCCGGCTCGCTTGCGAGCAACAAGAGCATCTTGAAATTCGCCAAGACATGGTTAGCGGACTGCTCGTTTCACATGGAAAAATTGACGGAGTGAAAACGCGAGCAGGTGGGACGATTGCAAGTCGCACCGTCATCATCACAGCCGGCACTTTTTTGAACGGTGTTATCCATGTCGGATTGAGCAACTACGAAGCGGGCCGCGCCGGAGAATTTGCCGCGAAAGGTTTGACCGAGTCGCTGCTCGAATGCGGCTTCGAAACCGCGCGCCTCAAAACCGGAACGCCGCCGCGTTTGAATGGCCGCACCATCGACTATTCGAAAACCGAAATCCAACCCGGCGATGAACCGCCGCTTCCTTTTTCATATCGCCACGATTCGCTGAACGTCGAGCAGTTGCCCTGCTATCTCACTTACACGAACGAGCGCACGCACGAAATTCTCCGCACAGGCTTGGATCGCTCGCCCATGTTTACGGGCAGAATCAAAGGCGTTGGTCCGCGCTATTGTCCTTCTATTGAAGATAAAATCACGCGCTTTGCAGAGCGAACGCGCCATCAAATTTTTCTCGAGCCGGAAGGGCGGCAAACCACTGAAGTTTATGTGAATGGCTTCTCGACCAGTTTGCCGGAGGACGTTCAGATCGCCGCGATCCGCACTGTGCCAGGTTTGGAAAATGTGCAGGTCGTTCGCACGGGCTATGCGGTCGAATATGATTTTTTTCAACCGACACAATTGCTTTCATCTATGGAGGCAAAGCTGGTTGAGAATCTCTTTCTCGCCGGACAAGTCAATGGCACAACGGGATATGAAGAAGCTGCGGTGCAGGGTTTCATGGCTGGCGTAAATGCCGCGCTCAAATGTCGCGGCGCGGAGCCTTTTGTTTTGAGCCGAAGTGAAGCTTACATCGGCGTGCTCATCGATGATCTCGTGACGAAAGGCACCATTGAGCCTTATCGCATGTTTACCTCGCGCGCCGAACATCGGTTGTTGCTGCGACAAGATAATGCGGATTTGCGTTTGAGCAAATATGGAAACGATCTCGGCTTGCTCGATCAAACATTTTATGACAAGGTTCGATTCAAGCAAGAGCAGATTACCAAAACAATCGAAGCGATGCGCTCAGTCGTCGTCAATCCCACGGAGGTAAACGGACGGCTGCTCGCGCTCGGCTCATCGCCATTGGAGCAACACGAAAGTTTGCTCAAGCTGCTTCGTCGTCCGCAGGTCGGCTTGAAAGATTTGCGGGGAATCGGGCGGCTCGATTTATGGGAAAACTGGGACAGCCACGAGTGGCAACAAGTCGCCGAGCAGGTTGAGATCGAGGTGAAATACGAGGGTTTTGTTTCACGTGAAAAGTCTGTGATAGATCGAATCGACCATTTAGAAGGCAAGCGCTTGCCCACAAATTTTGATTATATGAAACTCGCGGCTCTTTCGTTAGAAGCCCGCGAAAAACTCAATCGTATTCGCCCAACTTCTTTTGGACAGGCCAGCCGCATCTCCGGAATTTCCCCAGCGGATATGGCCGTCTTGTTCGTTTATGCCAAGAAAGGCTTCTCTTCCGTTCCACGTGGAACTGAAGAGTTGGTCGAATAGCTTGTTCCACATGAAAGGATGAAATGTCAAGCACCACAACCGCGACACCTATTTCTGAGCTAATCCAATCGCTACCGAAAGATTTCAAGCTGAATTCTGCGCAGCTTGATTTGTTCAAAGCGTATATCGAATTGCTGCTCAAGTGGAATGGCAAAGTTCGTTTGATTTCCACTGCCGACGAGTCACGCATTGTAAAAAGGCACATCATCGAGTCGCTTGTGGTTGCCAGTCTCAATCGGATTTCACCCAATTCTGCGGTTTTGGATTTGGGAGCGGGTGCAGGGCTTCCCGGTATTCCATTGAAAATTGCTGATCCGACTCTGCGATTGACCCTACTCGACTCGCGTCGTATGAAAGCGCTATTTTTAGAAGAAGCTGTGCGCAGTTTGAACTTGTCCGAAACGCAAGTTGTCCATGATCGCGCGGAGAAAATAGCCGAAAAGTTCGCGGGAAAATTTGATCGTGTCGTCGTACGCGCCGTGTCGAGTCTGTACAACTTATGGCAATGGTCTTCGCCGGTTCTTAAAAATGGTGGGATGCTGTTGGCGCAAAAAGGCGGTGACCTCTCCCGTGAGACAGAAGAACTGCTCGCGGCATATCCAAATCTGAAAATAGAAAAGCTCGAATACAACCCGGCGTGGCACGTCGAACCCTCGCGATATGTCATCGCTATTGAAAAGGAAGCCCAATGAGCCGACAAGTATTTGATGAAATCGAAAACCTCGTGACCGAGACGCGCAACCCACGCACGATGGACATCGATGCGAAGAACACGACCGAGATTCTTCAACTCATCAATGCCGAAGACAGCACCATCCCTGCAATCGTGGCCGGCGAGATTCCTTACATCGCGCAAGCCACAGATTTGGTGGTCGAGACTTTGAAGCGTGGAGGTCGTCTTATTTATATCGGCGCGGGAACGAGTGGGCGACTCGGCGTGCTCGATGCCTCCGAGTGTCCGCCGACTTATGGCACCGATCCCGAAATGATTCAAGGCCTCATCGCGGGAGGATACAAAGCTTTGCTCCGTTCGCAAGAGGGCGCGGAAGATGTTTTCGAAGACGGCCAAAAAGATTTGGAAGAGATCGGATTCAACTCCAAAGATGTCGTGTTTGGAATTGCCGCGAGTCGGCGCACGCCCTATGTTTTAGGTGCGCTCGCTTATGCGAAGGAGATCGGCGCGAAGACGATTTATCTCACCTGCAATCCGCGCGCAGAAGTGACGATAGATGTCGATGTTTTGATCTGTCCGGTCGTTGGCCCCGAAGTTGTCATGGGTTCGACGCGCATGAAAGCCGGCACCGCGACCAAGCTCATTCTCAATATGATTACGACCACGGCCATGATTCGCATGGGCAAGGTTTATGAAAACCTCATGGTCGACCTGCGCATGACCTCGAATAAAACACAGGAACGTTCGAAGCGAGTTGTCATGCTCGTCACGGGTGTTTCATATGAAACAGCCAGCGAGTTACTTGAAAAAGCAGATGGGCATGTGAAGACGGCTTTGGTGATGGCGCTGGCAAACGTGAGTGCCGAAGAAGCGCGGGTGCGAATTGAAAAGGCGGATGGGTTGATTCGGAAGGCGATCAATCAATAGCGGGAATCGCTACATTGCTTTACTTGGAGAAAAAACTTGAACAATATCTACAATTTGATCATTGCTGTTTTGCCCATCATAGGAGTAATCATCGGCGCGGGGCTTCAATACTTTTTCTCAAGGTTTAGCGAAAGCAGGAAACAATTATCGACTTTCAAAAGCCTCGCTTATGTTGACTACCTTCGGTGCGTGGCTGAAAGTAAACACGTTGGAAGAGACAACACTAAAGCAAGAAAAGAGATTTTTGCAAAAGCAGCAGATGCCAAAGCTCGTATTGCTGTATATGGCTCGTCGAATGTCGTGGATGCATTAGCGCACTTCGAGAAGGAAGGAGCTATCATAAACTCGAGACAGTCTGAAGAAAAGTTTCTGGCTCTGTGTAAAGCAATGCGGCGAGAAAACATCGGTAAAGATGATAAGACAAAAATCGAAGCTTTGCGATTGGTCTTATTCGGTATGGGCGAATGGAATGACTGAGTGATTGTTCGTGAGAAAAAGATGTTTTTACTATCGTAGTCTGTTATCGCCATTGCTATGCTCAACGCCATGCTTCCTCGAAATCAAAACGGCAAAGCGCTCCGCCCCGACGAGTACGCCGTGCAGCAACTCAAAAAGTTCAATCTTAACTTCGACGAGCCGAAAGTTGTCGAGTTCTTTTTCTATTTTCCAACGAAAGCGTTGGCTGAGAAAGCGAGCGAAGAAATCACGAGCGAAGGCTGCGACGTTACTATAGAATTAGGAGACGAGAACTCTTCGTGGCTCTGCTTCGCCACCAAGCAGATGATTCCATCGTCCGAAGAGCTCGACCGCTTGCGCAAAGTATTCGAAGCAATCGCCGCAAAGTACAAAGGCGAATACGATGGCTGGGGAACTGGTTTCATAAACGAAGGAAATGTTTGAAACAAAAACACGCTGACAGAAAAATGTAGGACAGAAAAATAGCGTGCGGTCGGCAAACATTTTTCTGCCTTTCATCTTTCTGTCACAATCTTTGCCTATGCATAGATTGGTGCGTTGTTTGAGAAATTGGAGAGTTTAAATTGGCTAGAAATAAAATTTCACTTAACAAAGACAGTAATCCCGAGTACTATGAATTGGCAGAAGAATATAACGCTCTCATGGAGCGTTGGAATCACATTAATCTCAAAATTCGTAAGACTTTAGCCGTTTGAAGGACAGGCGGCATTTCGTTTCGCTGTTTGAC
>CAYNDW010000589.1:0-4613 GCA_964395375.1 uncultured Cytophagia bacterium | reverse complement strand
CTACAAAGCGGAACGCGCTTGCGTGTGCCAACGTTGCAAGGCAAACAAGTCGAATTGAACATTCCTGCAGGAACGAAGAAGGGGACCGTGTTTCGCCTAAAAAACTACGGCGTGCAATCACCGGCACGCCAGGGCGATCAATTTGTGAAAATTGTGTAGCGTTGAGATGGAACTCACCATATGCGGGAGCGCGTGATCATGGCGAAACGAAAAACTTATACCCTTTTGGCCGTCACACTAGGTTTCGGCATTACGCTGGGATTGATCTTGGCATCGAATTTTGAATTGCCCAAGCGGGGCCATGCGGAAATGACGGTGCCGGTGAAACTCGCGGGTGAAGCCTTGCCCAAAGAGAGTGCGCCTGAAACCAGCGACCTGGTGGCAACAAGCAAAGCCTATGTGCAAGTGGCGAAAATGATCATGCCCACGGTGGTCGGCGTCACCAGCGAAAGCGTTGTGCGCATGCGCAGCCCGATCTCGGAATTTTTTTCGGAGGATTGGTGGCATGGACGCTCGCGCGGTCGTCGTCGCGGCGAGGGCGAATATCGCCAAGAAGGTTTAGGCTCCGGCGTGATTGTGTCGCCGGAAGGGTATATCGTCACGAACAACCATGTCATTCGCGAAGCGGAAAAGATTGCAGTGTTTGTCGATCGCAAGAAGTACACGGCAAAAGTGATTGGCAGTGATCCCGAAACGGATTTGGCGGTCATCAAAATTGATGAAAAGAATTTGCCGAGTGCGAAGTTCGGCAACTCCGATCAACTCGAAGTGGGCGAATTGGTTTTGGCGGTGGGCAATCCGTTCTTTCTGCAACTCGCCCATTCCGTGACTGCCGGCATTGTGAGCGGAAAAGGTCGCACCAGCGTCGGCGTGGGTGACATCAACTACGAAGATTTTATTCAAACCGATGCGGCCATCAACCCGGGCAATAGCGGCGGCGCGCTCGTGAATCTCAAAGGCGAGTTGGTGGGCATCAACACGGCGATTGTTTCGAATGGCTGGGGCGGCGGCAATGTCGGAATCGGGTTCGCTATTCCCATTAATCTCGCGCGGCAAATCGTGGAGCAATTGATCGCCTCCGGCAATGTTGTGCGCGGCTGGATGGGGGTGAGCATCACCAGCGCGGATCAGGAAACGGTGGAAGAGCAGAAGCTGCCCTCACTTGACGGGGCGTTAATTGATCGCGTGACCTCCGGTAGCCCGGCAGAACAGGCGGGTTTGAAAAAAGGTGATTTCATTGTAGAGTTGGAAGGCACACATATTCGCGATCACAATCAACTGATGAATATGATCGCGGCCTTTAAACCAGGCACAAATATCACGCTCAAACTCTTTCGCGCCGAAGCTGAAAAGCTCGTGCGCGTCAAACTCGGCGAGCGGCCCGCAACTTTGGCCGAATCTGAGCCGAGTGAAGCAGATGAGCTTGACACCAATTTCTTTTTGGGGATGATGCTCGAAGATTTGACTGAGGAGCTTAAAGAAGAATACGAAATTGCTGCTTCTTCCGGCGTTGTGGTGACGGGAGTGGAGGCTGGCAGCCAAGCGCGGAAAGAAGGCATTCGCCCGGGGGATGTGATTCATGAGATGAATCGCAAGAATGTCACTTCTATTTTGGAAGTGAAACGATTGTTAGAGCAAAACAAGCCTGGCGATCTGGTCTTGCTCAGAATTTTTCGGCGCAACGGCAATTTCTTTGTTGCATTGAAGGTCGAGAAAGACTAACTTGCCGCCGTTTTTTTCTAACAAAGACGGCGCAAGCGCAGCTTTGGGGCTGCTTAGGAAGATCGGTTGAACCCACACGAAACCAAAAGGCTCGTATCCATGGACAAAAAAAAGTTGGAAAGCTATAAGACGCGGTTGTTGCAGGAACGCGAACGCATTATGCGGGCATTGAATCAAAACGAAGTCGAGTTTGAGGGCACGACCACAAGTCGTTCCGCGGAATTTGAGGAAGCCTCCCGAGTCGACCGTGACAAAGAATACATCTCCAGCCTGCTGTCCAAAGACACGGACATTCTCACTGACATTGAAGATGCACTCAAGCGTATTGACGAGGGCACTTTTGGACGTTGCATTGACACCGGCAAAGACATTCCGGAGCCGAGACTCGATGCGATGCCGTGGACGCCGCGTTGCCGCGAAGCACAGGAGGCTTATGAAATTCGCCGACGTGTGGGCGATGAAGAGTAAAACATTTCACACCAAACGAGCATTTCTGACGGCCATGCTATCATGGCCGTTTTTCTTTCCTGCCACCATGACCATACTCTGAAAAAAAATCCTACTACGCTTTTGTTTTTCTCCAAACCTGCCGTCTTAAATACAATATCGCTGAACACATTGATCTAACCTGCACTGGCATAACGTTTGTTAAATGAACAGTGTCAATTTTAGCTTTCATTCATCAAATTGCAAACAGCTCCGCTTCGTTGCAAAACACACGAACAACACACTCTGATTGGAGGATTTTTTAATGGGTAAAATTATTGGCATCGACTTGGGTACCACAAATTCTTGCGTTGCGGTCATGGAAGGCGGCGAGCCGGTTGTGATCGCCAACTCCGAAGGCGCGCGCACAACGCCCTCCGTGGTGGCCTTTTCGAAAACCGGTGAGCGTTTGGTCGGTCAAGTTGCCAAGCGTCAGGCCATCACCAATCCCAAGAACACGATTTATTCGATCAAGCGTTTCATGGGACGCCGCAACAGCGAAGTGGATCGCGAGCGCAAGTCCGTTCCTTATACCGTCGCGTCGGGCAAAAACGACGTGGTGGTGGTGCAAATCTCCGGCAAGGAATACACACCGCAAGAAATCTCCGCCATGGTTTTGCAGAAAATGAAACAAACCGCGGAAGATTACCTCGGCGAAAAAGTGACCGAAGCCGTGATTACCGTGCCCGCGTATTTCAACGACAGCCAACGCCAAGCCACGAAAGAAGCGGGCGAGATTGCCGGCCTGAGCGTGAAGCGCATCATCAACGAGCCGACCGCAGCTTCGTTGGCTTATGGCCTTGATCGCAAGAAAGACGAAAAGATCGCAGTCTATGACCTGGGCGGCGGCACGTTTGACATCAGCATTCTCGAAATCGGCGAAGGCGTGTTTGAAGTGAAGGCAACCAACGGCGACACGCATCTGGGCGGCGACGACTTCGATCAACGCATCATGAATTGGCTCGTCGATGAGTTTCGCAAACAAGAAGGCGTAGACCTCGGTAAAGATGCGATGGCCGTGCAACGGTTGAAAGAAGCCGCGGAAAAAGCCAAGTGCGAACTTTCGACCGTGATGCAAACCGACATCAACTTGCCGTTCATCACCGCGACCGATTCCGGCCCCAAGCACATGCAGATCACGCTCACGCGCTCGAAGTTCGAGCAACTGTGCGATGATTTGTTCGAACGCACCATCGGCCCGTGCGAAGCGGCGATGCGCGACTCCGGCCTCTCCACCAGTCAAATCGACGAGGTCGTGCTCGTCGGTGGTTCCACGCGCATGCCCAAAGTGCAAGAGCTGGTGCGCAAACTTTTCGGCAAAGAACCGCACAAAGGTGTGAACCCCGATGAAGTCGTTGCCATTGGCGCAGCCATTCAAGGCGGTGTGCTTGCGGGCGACGTGAAAGACGTGTTGCTGCTCGATGTGACGCCGCTTTCGCTCGGCATTGAGACCCTCGGCGGCATCACCACCAAGCTAATCGAACGCAACACTACGATCCCGTGCCGGAAGTCGGAAATTTTCTCCACGGCTTCGGATAGCCAAACGCAGGTTGAGATTCATGTCTTGCAAGGTGAGCGCGAGATGGCGATGGATAATCGCACACTCGGCCGCTTCATTCTCGATGGTATTCCGCCCGCCCCGCGCGGCATGCCGCAAATCGAGGTCACGTTCGATATCGACGCGAACGGCATTCTCAATGTTTCGGCAAAAGATAAAGCCTCGAACAAAGAGCAGCGCATTCGCATCGAAGCTTCGACCGGTCTCTCGAAAGAAGAGATCGGCAAAATGGAGCGTGATGCGCGCGAACACGCCGCGGAAGACAAGAAGAAGCGTGAATTGGTGGAAGTGCGAAACCAGGCCGATCAAATGGTCTATCAAACTGAAAAGAACATCAAAGAGATGGCCGATAAACTGGACGCCGGCTCGAAAGAACGTTTGGAGAGCGGCATCAAAAAGCTCAACGACGTGAAAAATTCCGAGCGGGCCGAGGATATCAAAGCGGCCTATGAAGAGTTGAATAGCGTGTGGAGCGAAGTTTCTTCGAAGATGTACGAACGCGCGACCGCGGAAGGCGCGCAACAACCCGCCTCCGGCACGCCCGGCAAAGATAAAGTCGAAGAGGCCGACTTCGAAGTGGTCTAAGACGACTCTAAAAAATAAATTTCCTATGAACGATGAAAAGGCGAGCCCCGAGGTTCGCCTTTTTTGTTTGCGGATAACCCTTGCGCAGGGTCGCAACCTGGGCAAGGGTTTTTATGTCGAAGAAAATTGCCTTGATTTTTTAGCGCTCTCTAATTAGATTCGCCCCGCTTAAAAATCAAATTGAGTGCGTACCTTGGAGGTTGTAATGCCTAATTTTTTCTCCCGCTCCGCCGCCGTCAATTTACCATGATGCCAATGGATA
>CAYNDW010000588.1:0-4621 GCA_964395375.1 uncultured Cytophagia bacterium | reverse complement strand
GATCGAGCAAACTTTGGCTGTCGCGCATGCTGCCTTCGGCGCGCTTGGCGATGATAAACAGCGAGGCTTCATCTGCTTGCACGCCTTCGTTTTGGCAAATCATGCTAAGTTGCCCGACAATATCTTGCAAGGGCACGCGGCGGAAATCAAAACGCTGGCAGCGCGAAAGAATCGTGGCGGGAACTTTGTGGATTTCCGTGGTGGCGAAGATGAAGAGAATATGCGGCGGCGGCTCTTCGATGATTTTGAGCAGCGCATTAAAGGCCGCGTCCGTGAGCATATGCACTTCGTCGATGATATAAATCTTTTTGACGCTCGTGGTGGGCGCAAAGCGCGCGCCCTCGCGCAGGTTGCGCACTTCATCGATGCCGCGATTGGAAGCGCCGTCGATCTCGATCACATCGAGGCTGCGGCCGCCGGTGATCTCTTGGCAGTTGTTGCATTGATCGCACGGCGAAGGCGTCGGGCCGTTTTCACAATTCACTGCCTTTGCCAGCAAACGTGCCATCGTGGTTTTGCCCACGCCGCGCGGCCCGGAAAACAAATAGGCCGAGGCCAAACGTTTTTGTTCAATCGCATTAGTGATGGTTTGAATGACATGCTGCTGCGCGACGACTTCTTCGAATTGCTTGGGCCGCCACTTGCGAGCGAGAACGAGGTAGGACATTAGAACTCCGCACCGCTATGAAAAAAAAGGCCAAGGTGCCCCGCGGCACATCATTGCTCACTTACCGTTGCTGCCTTCCGGCCCTGGCGGGGTTGGGCTCGCGCCGATCGCGCGGGCCTTGGCCATTTTTAACTTCTTCGAAAATTTTTGTTGGGGAAAAAGAAAGGAACAACTGCGAACCTGCCGGAATCATTTTTTCGGCGCGGGCAAAATAGACACTGACCCTTTGAAAGGCAAGTGCTTTTTGGCGGGATAGAGCGGAGAGGGTGGGATTCGAACCCACGGTAGCGCTTTTGGCACTACACGCGATTTCCAGTCGCGTTCCTTCGGCCTCTCGGACACCTCTCCGAAAATGCTCAATAAAGAATTGCCAATGGTTAATGACCAATTCACAATTAACCATTGGCAATTCGCCATTCACAATTCGCGGAGAGGGGGGGATTCGAACCCCCGATCGAGGGTTAAGCCCCGATAACGGTTTTCGAGACCGCCGCTTTCGACCACTCAGCCACCTCTCCGGTCGAAAAGGCTGAGGATAGAAGATCGAGGATAGAGAATCGCCAGATCATTTTCCATCATCTATCTTCCATCCTCTATCCTCAAAAAAAAAGTGGAGCAGAGCGGGATCGAACCGCCGGCCTGTACGTTGCGAACGTACCGCTCTCCCAGCTGAGCTACTGCCCCATCCATTGCAACTTATATACTAGCTATCTTCCGCATTTGCGCTTTCGCGCAGTTTCTGGAAAAAAGTTTTGAGCAAAGCTTGACTTTCATTGTAGCAAACGTTTCGCACGAGTTCAATGGGCGAACCGAAGGGATTCTTTGCGATCACATTGATTTCCTGCACCGAGCCGCAAGCGCCGAAGCGTGGATCATCCGCGCCGTAAACGACTTTGCCGAGACGCGCAAGGAGTATTGCTCCGCTGCACATGGGGCAGGGCTCGACCGTGACATACAGTGTTGCGCCCTCCAACCGCCAACTCGTTTGATTGCCGCAAGCCGCGGTGATGGCAATCATCTCCGCATGCGCCGTGGCGTCTTGCAGGGTTTCCGCAAGATTGTGGCCCTTCCCGATGATCTTGTCATCTAAAACCACGACGGCGCCGATTGGAACTTCACCTTTTTCCAGCGCCCGTTCGGCCTCTTTCAGCGCGTGCTGCATCCAATGCTCGTGCGTCAAGGCGATTTTCTCCAAACGTTTCTTCGAAAAGGATGAATTGTAGCGGCGCGATTCAAAAAAAAGACAAGAGCTAAATCCCACTCTTGTCTTTAACACTCACAAATTTAGTACGCCCGGAAGGACTTGAACCCTCAGCCTCTTGGTCCGTAGCCAAGCGCTCTATCCAGTTGAGCTACGGGCGCATTTCAAAGCGGGAGCAAGATAGAAGATTTTCAGAAAAAGTCAAACGTTTCTTTTGAATTGTAGATCGAAGATAGTGGCTCGTGAATCGTAAAAGCTACTATCATTACGATCTACAATGCACCATCCACGCCCAACGAACAGAAGTGGCGCATACGGGATTCGAACCCGTGTCACCGACGTGAGAGGCCAGTGTCCTGGTCCACTAGACGAATGCGCCTTATTAAAAGCATGGCAAATTTTAAATTGAAAATTTGCAATTTAAAATTTTCAATAATGCTGGGGAGCAGGGATTTGAACCCCGATTCTACGGTCCAGAGCCGTATGTCCTGCCGTTGGACGACTCCCCAAAATTTATTTTGCCGCCTTGAGAAATCGCACCGCAGCCTCTAACCGTAAAACCACTTTTTGCTTTCCCAACAAAGCTACCGTTTCAAAAAAACTCGGACTGACACCTAAACCGGTAACAGCCAAACGCGCGGCGTGAATGAGTTTCCCTGCCGACACCTTGAAGCCCTCCGCCAACTCGCGCAAACTTCGTTCAACTTCTGAAACATTAAATGCAGGCAGGCTTTTATAAACTTCCGCAAGCGCTGCAAGCCATGCACTCGTTTCGGTCTCGGCCCAGTGTTTTATGCGCGCGCCTGTTTCATATTCTTCTGGATCGCGCCAAAAGTAAACGCCCTGTTCGATAAATTCTGGAATCGTACGCACACGCGAACGAAGGAGCGTGATCACACCGCGCAAATATTCTTTCTGGGTTTCTAATTTTTCCCCGGAAGCGAACCCGGCCTCGACCAACGCAATGCTCACCAGTTCGATCAAGCGCTCTAGGTCAACCCGGTTCAAATATTGGCCGTTCATCCATGCGAGCTTCCGTTCGTCAAAGACCGCGTTGCTTTTAGAAACCGCGTTGATATCAAAGAGCGCAATCAACTCCTCTCTCGTGAGCAACTCGCGGTCATCGCCGGGCGACCAACCCAAGAGCGTGAGAAAATTAAAAAGCGTTTCGGGCAGAATGCCTTTCTTTTCGTACTCGCCGACTGCGGTTGCGCCGTGGCGTTTGCTCAATCGAGTCTTGTCCGCGCCAAGAATCAGTGGAACATGCGCAAACGCTGGCATTTTCCAGCCCAACGCGCGATAGAGCATAATTTGCTTGGGCGTATTGGAGATGTGATCCGCGCCGCGAATCACATGCGTAATACCCATCACGTGATCATCAACTACCACCGCGAGATGATAAGTGGGATATTCGTCCGAGCGCAGGATGACAAAATCATCGATGATCGCGTGCTCGAATTTTACCTTGCCTTGCACTTGATCATCGAACTCCGTCGCGCCGCCCGGCACTTCGAGGCGAATGGCGAAAGGCTTTTTTTCCGCGAGCCATTGCGCTTCGTGTTCGGGCGTGGGCTTGGGAAAGTGCTCGCGATAGATGAAGGTCTTCTTTTCGCTCGTCATGCGCTTGCGCACTTGCGCCGCTTCTTCTTCCGTGGTGAAGCTGCGATAGGCATGCCCGCTTTGCAAAAGGCGCTGCGCGTGCTTGCGATAAATTTCCATGCGCTCGGATTGTTTGATCGGCTCGCCTTCCCAATCGAGGCCGAGCCAGCGCAAGCTGTCGATGATGGCGCGCGTCATCTCTTCGCCGGAGCGCTTCACATCCGTGTCTTCGATTCTGAGAAAGAACTTGCCGCCGTGCTTCTTCGCATAGAGCCAATTAAAGATCGCGGTGCGCGCACCGCCAATATGAAGAAAGCCGGTCGGGCTTGGTGCGAAGCGCACAACAATCATTGCTCATTCCTTTAACGAAGCGCCTTTCAATTTAAAATTATCAATTGCGAATTTTAAATTGAAAATTTTAACAGCGGAGAGGCAGGGATTCGAACCCTGGGTAGCGCTTTTGGCACTACAACCGCTTAGCAGGCGGCTCCTTTCGGCCACTCAGGCACCTCTCCAAATTGAAAATTTAAAATTGCAAATTTTCAGTTAAAAATTTGCAATCTGCGGAGGGCGGGAGACTCGAACTCCCAAGGGTTATAAGCCCAGCGGTTTTCAAGACCGCCGCCTTACCAGTTAGGTCTAGCCCTCCGTGCGCGCACGGCTTTCAAAAAGCGCGGCCAATATACAAATCCACCCTAGTGTAGTCAATCTTTTTTTCCGTCATTACATTTTAACAAAAAATTTTCCCGGCAATTGCTTCACCACATTTTTAAACTCCAACTCAAGCAACAGCGTCATCACTTCCGAGGAAGGCAGGCCGGACTTGCGAATGAGTTCGTCGATGTGCAGGCCTTCGTGCGAAAGCATTTGATAGACCAGCATGCTTTTCTCATCAAGCTCGGGCGCGGGCTTTTCCTCCGCGCGTTGCCGGCCAAAGAAATCTAATTGCCCCATCAGCTCTTCCAACACGTCATCGACGCTATGCACCAGCTTTGCGCCTTCGCGAATGAGCTGATGCGGCCCCGCGCTTTTCATGCTCAAGATGCTGCCCGGCACGGCAAAGACTTCGCGATTATGCTCGAGCGCGAGATTGGCCGTGATCATCGCGCCACTTTCCAAACCCGCTTCGACTACGAGCACGCCGAGCGCAAGTC
>CAYNDW010000587.1:0-4626 GCA_964395375.1 uncultured Cytophagia bacterium | reverse complement strand
GTGTTACCCTCATCAAGGACAAATTCACGGGCGAAGCGCGCGGCTTTGGCTTCGTGGAATTGGCTGGTAAGATGCAAGCCACAACCGCGATGCGCGAATTGAACGGCGTTGAGATTCAAGGCCGCTCATTGATCGTCAACGAAGCGCGCCCACAACGCGACAAGCGTAGCGGCGGCGGCAGCGGTGGCGGAGATCGTCGTCATGGCGGCGGCGGCGGTGGTGGTAGTCGCGGCGGCTTCGGCGGCGGTAGTGGTGGTGGTCGCAAAAGCGGCGGCGGTGGCGGCGGCCGCTGGTAGTCTGGTTGATCATCCTTGCGATCCGCAGAAAAACGGATCGCAAGGATTTTGATTTCTATTGGATGGCGAAGCCTTTTTCACAGCGAAGACCGATTTGGTAAACGTTATACGGTTGACGTAACAATAGCAGGGAATGCCGGGCAACAAGCGATGCTGCGTACGGGATAGTTGATTCCTCTCGCCTCGAATGAAGCGCATCTCGTGACACTCTATGTGAAGCGGAGATAGTCAGCAATGAAGACTGGTGATATCATCGAATTGATTGTTAATATCCCTGAGCGAGGTTTACTAGCTGGTGAGCAAGGAACGATTGTTCATTGCCATTCTGATAGTTCTTACGAAGCCGAATTTATGAATGAACACGGGGAGACGATTGATTTCTTGGCGTTGCGAACAGAGCAGTTTATTGTCGTGTGGCGTGTTGATACCCAAGCCTGGGTTCCCCTTACCGATTTAGTCTCCGCACTCATCACCAAAATGCCTCAAGAGTCCGCGCAAGAAGTTTTCGATTTTGCGCGCTTCCTTTCTTGGCGAAGCCGCGTCCCGGCCTTAGAAAAAGCTGCATTCGAACTAGCCGAATGATCAAGCGCTGAGCCATTCTCGTGCTAATCCTCGTTGATGAAAACATCCCCTTTGCGCGCGCAGCCTTTGGCCCGCTCGGCGAAGTGCGACTGGTTGCGGGCCGCGCCATAACGCGCGACGCTCTGCTCGAAGCTGACGCTTTATTGGTGCGTTCCGTTACGCGCGTAAACGCCTCTTTGCTCGAAGGCAGTCGCGTTAGTTTTGTGGGCACTGCGACCATTGGCACCGATCATATTGATCTCGATTATTTGCGGCAAGCCGGCATTGCCTTCGCGAGCGCTGCGGGTTGTAACGCCAACTCCGTCGCGGAATATATCGTTGCAGCGCTGCTGCACGTGGCCGCGCAACGGCAAATTGTTTTGGAAGGATTGACCCTTGGTATCGTTGGCGCGGGCAATGTCGGCAGCCGCGTCGCGGAAAAAGCGCGCGCGCTCGGCTTGAACGTTTTGCTGAATGACCCTCCCTTGGAAACTCTGCTTCAGTCGTCTCCGCTTGACGCAATACATCCGGATATAAAACAAAACCTTGCTCGTATCGCCTCCGCGCAATTTGGTTCGCTCGACGAATTAATGAAGGCGGATATTCTCACGTTGCACACGCCGCTCGTGCGCAGTGGCGTGTTTCCCACTTTTCATTTGTTTGATGAAAGCCGCTTGCGCATGATGAAGCCGGGCAGCATTCTCCTCAACACCGGCCGCGGCGAAGTCGTTGACCATGGCGCATTGAAAAAAGTTCTGCACTCCGGTTTGCTCTCCGCTGCGATTCTCGACGTGTGGGAACACGAGCCGCGCATTGATCCCGAGCTGGTGGCGTTGACCACGCTCGCCACGCCTCATATTGCTGGATACTCTTTCGACGGCAAGGTGAAAGGCACGTGGTTGATTTATGAAGCGCTCTGCCGGTTCTTGCAAGTTGAGCCGAGTTGGAATTATGCGCCGCTCTTGCCGCAAATGGCGCAGCCGAAAATTCATTTGCGCGAAGCACACCTCCCTGGCCCCCCTCAAGGGGGGAATCGTGATGTGGTCGCTACAGAAAAACTTCTACAAGAAGCCGTGCGCCATGCTTACGATATTGCGGCGGATGATCAACGTTTACGCGCGGGAATTTTGGGGGAAGATCGGTCAATGGAAGAACGTGGAAAGTATTTCGACAAGCTGCGGCATGACTATCCGATCCGGCGAGAATTTCCAAACTATCGTGTGCGACTGGAGCAGGAGGACAACAATATTAGAAGGCGATTGCGCGCATTGGGATTTTGCCTCGAGCCGCAGAACTAGACCCCCATTAAGGACGCTTTGCCCAGTACGAAGAGCAGAATGGAAGTCTGCGCTAAATATGCCCCCAAAATTTGCCTTGACAAACACTCTTCTTTTTAGTATTTGTATCACACCTTTTAGGCACTGAAGGCCAAACGAGTCGGGTTGCGTGCAGCACCATGACTTCCGCTTTCACACTTTGGTTTCCTCTCTCCCGCAGGACGCACACAGAAATTCCTTCAATAGCATTGACGTTTGTTCGAAGCTACGTCGCTCATACCCGGCTGCATCAAGTTGTTGTCATTGCGTTTCTACCTGCATTTTTCTTTTCAAGCTGTGATCTAAAATAAAAAAGGCCATCGCCCGACCGCCAAGTCTCATGCGATAGCCTCTTTTCCGGCGAAAGCTTTTGCGTAGCCATTTTCATGGTCGCGCCGTGTCTTTTTTATTTACGACGTAGCGCGCGCAAAGGCATTTTCGCTTTCTGTCATTGAGACGATGGCAATTTTTGAAAGGTTGCAACTCCGCGGAAAAATCTTTTGGGAAAGACTGCCATGAAAAGAACTTTGCTCGTGCTCGCTCTGCTTTTCTTCCTTTTCGCGCCGCAAGCTTCGCGGGCGCAAACCAATTTTCAGCAATTCGTCTCGCAGAGTTTTTTGGATCGCGCCTTGGATCGGCAGATGCGCCTCGATTTTCGCCGCGTCGGTTCGGAGGCGCTCGGCATGGGCGGCGCGGGCGTGGCGCGCTCAAGCAGCGTAATGGCGAGTTCGTGGAATCCCGCGGGCTTGGCGTTTGTGACGCGGCGGGAAGCGGCCTTCAACGGCGGCTTTAATTTGAACACGCAGGAAATAACCGTGCAGCGTTTCGCCGGCGTGAAAGTTTTGAGCGAAATTGATCCGAAGCTTTTGCCGGCGTTCGCGGGCCTCAGTTATCCTCTGCGTTTGGGCGGAAGAAACTTGACGCTGGGTTTCGCCTATCAGCGTTTGATGGAGCTCTCTCAAAAGAATACTGAGACTTTTTATATCTACCCCACCGGCACGATCGATCACGTCGAAACTCCTCACGGTAATCTTTATGCGCTCGTGCCTTCGGTCGCGTTGACCTTGACTTCCAAGCTGGCGCTTGGCCTAAGTTATCATCTCCTCCACGGCAAATCCGATTATCGTTTCGAAGTCAAATCGCCCTATATCGACGAATTCGTGTTTTACGGCTTCAAAGATGAAGAAGCCTACGACGGCAAGTTTTTAGTCGCCGGCTTGCAATTCAAACCCAAAGAGTGGTTGGCGCTGGGCGTGACCGTGACGCCCAGTTGGAAATACACCATTGCAGAAAAACGAGAATCGCTCTTTGTCATCACGAACTTGATCGGCACGAGCGTCGAAGGCGATACCCTGATTACGCCGCCGGACTCTTTGCAAAAGAGCCAGTTGGAAACGCCGCTCTTTTACGAGCTTGGCCTCGCGGTCAAGCCGATGGCGCGATTGACGCTGGCATTTGATTTCGCGGCCCGGCCTTGGTCCAAAGCCGCTGTAAGTGCGAATGGCGTTGCGGCACAAGCTCATCTGCTTGATGCTCATTCAATGCGCTTCGGTTTGGAATATCTCGCACGCACGAAGTGGGCGGAAGTGCCACTGCGTTTCGGCTATTACACCAATCCCAGTCCTTATAAAGATCGCTTTTTTCAAAATCAATACCTCGGCCAACAAGTGGAGAGCGGTGTTGTAACCTACGGCTTCGGCCTGGTGAAAAAAACGTGGGTCTTTAATTTTGCTTTTGAACGCGGCACGCGCGAGTATGAATGGTGGTTGAGCGACGGGGATTATTATAACGAGCGCGTTTCTTCCACGAAAGATCAGTTCAGCGAAATCACGTTTGCGGTGAGTTATAGATTTTAAACGTTCGTAGTAGCGCCTTTAGGCGCATGACCCTAAAGGGTCTACTACGAACCAAATGCAATCCCAAGCGAAGAGGTGACTTCATGAAATCATTCCAAAAGCTTTTCGTGACGCTGCTGCTCGTTCTGCACGGCGCATTGCTCGCCGGCACCACGGGCAAGATTGCCGGGCGCGTGGTTGATAAAGAAACGCGAGAAGGGTTGGCGAGCGTCAACGTTGTCATCGCCGGCACCACGATGGGCGCGGCCACCGATCCGAACGGTTACTTCTTCATTTTGCAAGTGCCGCCCGGAACCTATTCTGTGAAAGCTACAATGATGGGATACGAAAGCGTCACTTTCACGAACGTCAAAGTGGCGTTGGATTTGACGTCGAAGCTAGATTTTAAAATGTCCTCCACGGTCCTGCAAGTGACTGACGGCATTATGGTCGTGGCCGAGCGCCCCATTGTTGAAAAAGATGTGACGTTCAGCTCGCATCGCATCGGCGAAGAGGGCATCAAAAATATGCCCACGCTGCTCGACGTGCGCGACGTGGTGGCGCGGCAGCCCGGCGTCGTCGGCGAGGGCTTGCACATCAACGTGCGCGGCGGTCGCA
>CAYNDW010000586.1:0-4626 GCA_964395375.1 uncultured Cytophagia bacterium | reverse complement strand
CTGGTGAATGAATAACGATGGGCGGGATATCATCGACGCCGCTCCCTGCGCCGCTGCCCGTGAGCGCCAAGAGATTGCTCCCAATTTGCGTATCCGGCACGCCGTCGTGATCCATGTAGCCGTCGTGATCTTCCTTTGCGCGCGAATCGAGATCGTAACGATCCCACACGCCGTCGCGATCTTGATCGGGCGCGCCGCCGCCCAGCTTCACGGTCAACCCGCTAAACACCGTGATCAAACCGTCGTTTTCGTCGCCGTTGGGATTGAGATCGAGCAAGTCGGTAAGCGAATAACGAAACGCCGCGCCGAGGGAAAAATTGAAGCGCCGCGAAAGCGCAAGCTCAAAGCCGCCCGCGGTTTTCAAAATGTAGTTGCTGTATTCGCGCTTGAGATTGTAGTGTAGCGTTTGTTTATCGCTCTTTCTGAAATCATGCCACACCACGCCGCCGGCGCCCAACGTGGCAAAAGGCGAAAACGTTTGATGCGGCGCGAACCGAAACGTCAGATCAAATTCGATTGGCACCACGCGCGCGATGGAGTCTTGCGAAGACTTGTCGTTGTCGAGGAGCAAATCTCCGATGCCGGCTTCGAAGCCGAGGGAGAAATGAGGATCAGGCGAGTAATAAATGATCCCGCTCGCAAAAGGTTTGAGCAAGCGGTTTTTGACGTCTCCTTCAATTTTACCCGCTCCGCCGCGCAATCCAATTCCGAATTTGCTTTCTTGCGCCTGCAACGCGAAGGGCAGCACCGCCCAAACTAGGAGACCCCGAAAGAGGTTTTTACAATTCACGATAGCACCTTCTTTAAAAAATGTTGACGAAAGGTAAGCAAGTCGCGTTCGAAAGTCAAGGTTGAATTCCTTGACGGGCATGGAGTTGCGGGGATTGTTTGGAAGGATTACCGCTTCTCTTGCACGCAGCGAAAGCCAATCTCCGGCGTGCGTGTCGAAGCGGTGTAGTGATTGCGATTGGCGCAGCGCAGATTTTGCGGGCTGCCAAACCATGAGCCGCCACGCAAAAATGTTCCTTGCGTGCCAAAAGAAAGCTGTTATATTCCTCCCATGGCAACAAGAAAGAAAGAGCATCTCCTAAAATCCCTGCCCGCTTCTGATCAACCCAACTGAGGGTTACTTTGGAACTGCGCATCGATCACCTCAACAAGATATACAACAAAAACGTTCATGCTCTCCACGACTTAAATCTCACCCTCAACGCGGGCGTGCTTGGTTTGCTCGGGCCGAATGGCGCGGGCAAATCCACGCTCATGCGCATTCTCGCGACGATCACCAAAGCCACGAGCGGCAAAGTGACGTGGAACGGCGAAGATCTCGCGCAGCATCCCAATGCCGTGCGCCACGTGCTCGGCTATCTCCCGCAAGACTTCGGCGTTTATCCCAATCTTAGTCCGCTCGAATTTTTGGAATACCTCGCCGCGATCAAAGGCTTGGAAACGCAAACAGCGAAGCGCCGCATCGACGAGCTGCTGCAATTGGTCAATCTCGTCGAAGTGCGCAAACGCCCGCTCGGTGGTTTCTCCGGCGGGATGAAGCAGCGCGTCGGAATCGCGCAAGCGCTGTTGAACGATCCGCAACTGCTCATTGTGGATGAACCCACCGGCGGCCTCGATCCCGAAGAGCGCGTGCGTTTTCGCAATTTGCTCTCCGAGCTTTCGGGCGAGCGCCTCGTCATTCTCTCCACGCACATTGTTTCCGATGTTGAAGCCACGGCCACGAACATCGCCATCATTTCGCAGGGGCAATTGTTGATTCACGCGGCGCCGGAAGTTTTGCTCGACTCCGTTGCCGGCAAAGTTTGGGAATGGCTCGTGCCCAGCGCGGAACTCGCTCTCACCAAACAAAAAAATTTGATTAGCAGCACGATGCGCCGCGGCGAAGGCGTGCTCGTGCGCGCGATTGCCGCAGCGCAGCCACACGCAAAAGCGCAACCCGCTTCCGCAGGTTTGGAAGACGCGTATTTATATTGGGTCGCGCAGCACAAACAGGAGCAAGCCGCATGAGCACAGCTCGCGGGCTTTATCATCTCATGCGCGCCGATTTTCTCGAGCGAACGCGGCGTTATAGTTTTTTGCTCACGCTCGGGTTCGTCATCTATTTCGCGTATCTTTTCGTGCCGCCGAATCACGCGCGTTATGCGACGTTGCAAATGGCCGGACATCGCGGCGTTTATAATTCCGCGTGGCTCGGCTGCCAAGTCGCGATGCTCACCACGCTTTTTCTTTCCTTCGCGGGTTTTTATCTCACCAAAAACACGATCAGCCGTGATCGTCAAACCGGCGTCGGACAAATTCTTGCCGCCACGCCGATGAGTAAAATTTTGTACGTGCTCGGCAAAGCGTGCAGCAATTTCGCCGTGCTCGCGGTGATGGTGCTCGTGTTGATCATCGCGGTGGCCGTGATGCAGCTCGTGCGCGCGGAGGATTTGCACATTCAAGCGTGGCCGCTCGCCTCGCCGTTTTTATTTCTCACCTTGCCGACGCTGGCCATCATTGCGGCGTTGGCGGTTTTGTTTGAAGCAATCAAAGCGTTGCGCGGCGGATTGGGCAATGCCGCCTTTTACTTTTTGTGGACGCTCGCCATTGCGTTGGATGTGCGCGAAGGTAAAGACCTCGATCTCGTATTCGGCTTCAGCACGCCACTGCAAAGCATGCAAACCGCAACGGCCCAAGCTTATCCCGAATATGACGCCGACAAAGCGCGCTTCAGTATGGGCTTCAATTTCAAAGCCAACGACGAACTCTGGAATCTGAAAACTTTCACATGGGAAGGCGTGGCGTGGACGCCCGCGCTGTTGTTGAAACGTCTCGCATGCCTCGCCATTGCATTTGGGCTGGCGCTCGTCGCCGCGTTTTGTTTTGATCGTTTTGATAGCACGGCAACGGTTCGGGTGAAAAAGAAACGACGCGGTGAAGCACAAGAATCTGCGGCTGAGGTTGCATCGCCAAAAGAGGTATCAATCCCAACGCTCCATCTCACGCCGCTCGCACCGGCGCAATCGCGTTATAACTTTGGCCGCGTATTGCGCGCCGAATTGCAGCTCATGCTCAAAGGCGTGAGCCGTTGGTGGCTGCTCATCGCTGCGGGCTTGATCATCGCGAGTGCAATTGTGCCATTGGAAATCGGGCGGCAATGGCTGCTGCCCTTTGCGTGGATTTGGCCGCTGCTGTTGTGGTCGAAAATGGGCACGCGCGAAAATTTGCACGGCACGCAGCAACTCGTCTTCAGTGCGCCGAAAATTTTGCAACGGCAATTGCCCGCGGCATGGCTTGCGGGTTTTCTCATCACGTTACTCATGGGCAGCGGCGTTTTGTTGCGCACGATTTTAGCAGGAGAATGGCAGAGCGGTTTTGCACTGCTCATGGGCAGCCTCTTCATTCCAACCTTGGCGCTCACCTTCGGCGTGTGGAGCGGCAGCAGCAAATTGTTCGAAGTGATTTATCTCATCCTCTGGTACCTCGGCCCGATGAATCGCATGCCGTATGCCGATTATATCGGCGTGACCAACGAAGCCATTGCGCTGGGCATGCCGTTGATGGTTTTGTTGAGCACTGCAACCTTGCTCGTGTTTATGTTTTGGGGCAGGCGAGTGCAGATGAGTCGGCATTAGCACCGTTTGTAGTAGCGCCTTCAGGTGCTTTCGTTCAGCTACGGCTCGTGCTTTTCATCACCAAAAACAAAAACCACGGCCGGGCCGTGGTTGCGCATTGCATGAAAAATTTAGAACCACACATTGCCGTGCGCGCGGTGCAACCCGTGATCGCGGCCTTTGAGGCGCTGGGCTATCGCGCTGACGCAATTTTGCAAGAGGCCGGCATCTCGCGCAATGTGCTGCAAGAGCCCGATGGCCGTTTGCCGCATAGCAGCATGATACGGTGGTGGCAGCGTGCGCGAGAATTTTCGGGCGACGATCAGCTCGGCATTCATCTCGCCGAGGCTGCGCCCCTCAAATCTTTCGAAGTGCATGCGCACGCCATGCTCTCCAGCGCCAACTTGCGCGAGGCGTATCGTCGCGCGTGCCGCTATCAGCGCCTTATTCACGAAGCCACGGATTTGGTTTTCGCAGAAGGCGCAGACGAAAGCGTGCTGCGTCACACACTGCCCGGCGGAAGGCCGGCGCCGCGGCACCCGGCCGAATTTCTCGCGACGTTGTGGGTGCGCGCCGGGCGCATGATTGTCGGCGAGGATTTTTCTCCGCATCGCGTCTGTTTCGCGCACGAACAGCCGAGCGACGTGCGCGAGCATGAGCGCGTGTTTCGCGCGCCCGTGCATTTTTCCACGGGCCTCACGGCCATGCACATTCCCACCTTTTTTCTCGATCAACCCAACGCCAACGCGGATGCGCATTTGGCCGGCTTACTCGACCGCTATGCCCAAAGCCTGCTCAAACAATCGCCGCGACAATCGACTTTTGCAGAACGCGTGCGCGCCGCATTGCTCAAAGAGTTGAACGGCGGCGCGCCCACCGTTGCCGCTCTCGCCAAAACTTTGCACGTGAGCCAACGCACTTTGCATCGCGCCTTGCAAAGCGAGAGCACAAGCTTTCGGGAATTGCTCGAACAATTGCGCCACGAGCGCGCCACGGCGTTGCTGGCCGACTCGAATTGCAGCAT
>CAYNDW010000585.1:2305-4627 GCA_964395375.1 uncultured Cytophagia bacterium | reverse complement strand
TATCTGCTCGGCATAATCGGGATCGACATAGGGATCATCAAACAAGCCGGTGAGAAATTTCGCGCGAAGAATGCGCGCCACGGTTTGATCGAGCAGCGCTTCCGAAATTTTTCCGGCTTTGACTTGCTCGACCAATGTGCCGTAGCATTGAATGTCGGGCAATTCGAGATCAATGCCCGCAGCCAATGCTTGGCGCGTGGCCTCGGCTTCATCCGCCGCCACGTGATGCAGCGTTTGCAATTGCGGAATACCGTAATAATCCGAAACGATGAAGCCTGGAAAGCCCCATTCCTGGCGCAGCACCTCTTGCAAGAGCCAGGTGTTGGTATGCGCCGGAATGCCGTCGATCTCGTTGTATGAAGCCATCACGCTTTGCGCGCCGGCTTCCATGATCGCGGCCTTAAACGGCGCGAGAAAATATTCGCGCATCACACGCTCGGAAAAATTTCCCGGCGCGGTGTTCGTGCCGCCCTCGGGCTGGCCATGCACGGCAAAGTGCTTCGCCGTCGCGATGATGTGCTGCTTGTCAATCACCGGCCCTTTGCCTTGAAAGCCGTTGATGCACGCCACGCCCAAACGCGCGACCAGATACGGGTCTTCGCCATACGTCTTCTTCGAAACGCCCCCAACGCGCATCGCGCGCGAGATCGAGCACAGGCGTGAGCGCTTGCTGTCCGCCGCGCGCACGCACTTCCGCTGCGGTTGCGGCAAAAACGCGCTCGACAAGACCAACGTCCCACGTGCTCGCCAGCGCGATGGGCTGCGGATAACTCGTGCCTTTCGGCGCGGCATGCCCGTGCAAACACTCTTCATGAAACATGACCGGAATGCCGAGGCGCGTGTTTTCCAGCACGTATTTTTGAATCGCATTTGTGAACACTGCCATCTCGCGCGGGCCTTTCTTCTCGCTCGGGCGCGTCACTTGGCCGAGGCCGTGTTGCAAAACGGATTTCGCTTTCTCAGGCGAGAAGTTGCCCTGCTCGTCCATAATGCGCGACTTCTGCATCCACAGCGCGTGCGTCTGCGCGACTTTTTCTTCGAGCGTCATGCGCGCCAAAAGATCGGCGACGCGCTGCTCCACCGAGAGTTTGGGGTTGCGATAGGCCGGAAGTGTTTCTTGCGCAAAAAGATTTGAAGCGACGAGCAGGCAGAACAAAAGAATGACCATGACGGCATGCGCCTCGAAAGTTTTTGTGAGGAAGGCAAAGAAAATATGCTGTGGAAGTTTTTCATTCCAATGACTGCGGGAAGAAAAAGAAGAGCCGGCAAAATAGGCGAGCATGGCGGCGAGAAGTTGGTTGTCACAGCAGTTTAAATTGTCGCGCTATGGTTTCGAGCCTGTTTCGAGCTTCGTTATCAAGCTCGAGTTCGAGATTGTTGAGATACAGATCTTCGAGATCAAAACACATTTCGTAATCATTCCAGTTCAAATTGCCGTTCTCGACGCGGAACTGCTGGAATGCTCCCACCTCGCGATAACGTGTCGACATGGGATTGCGCGCGGCCTGGAGAAACGGACCGAAATCGACGACATGGTCTTTGCCGTCGCTGAACCAGAGATGGATTTTATAGCCTTCGAGGTATTCCGCGCGAACGAGGTCAATGAAGTTCTGCGCTGATTCATCGACCGGCTCACGATAGATTTTAATTTTCGATTTTGCCGCACTCATTTGATTCGCCTTTTGATCTGCTTGCACACGACTTTTTTTCCAAACAAGAAGAAGTCGGCCCATTTGCGGACGATCTCTTCGGCATAAAGTCGAACGATTTTTTCAAAATCAGAAAGCTGCGGTTCCTGCAGCGGCTTCTTTTTAGCTATTGCCCTTATCCGAATTTCGGTGATCACGCCTTGATCAACCCAAATTTCGGCTTTCATCTCACGGTCTTGATATTTGCCGTGGACATGAATCGGTTCATGTTCGCGTGCGAAAAAATAAACTACGATTCCAAAATATTCATAAAGCTTCGGCATAGCTGCCCCTTTTTTAGCGAGCGATAGTAAGCATTTTGCTTTTGTTAGTCAATGTTCAATCTCTCAAGCACTTCTTCCCGCTCACAACTTCGAAGCTTCATATCCGCGCACAAGCCGCAACAACTCCCGCAGCGCGAGCGGGCGCGCACCGGCGGTGCGATTCTCTGCGGCAATCTCGAACGCGATGCGCCATTGCCGCAGCAACACGCGATAGGCTTGAAGCAGGCCGTTGCGCGGATCATAGATGTTCGTGGCTTCGGAAGTCACGCCGTTCAACTCGATCACTTTGAAATTTTGGCCGCGCTTAAAATCTTCCACCGAAGGCGTGCGAATATCATAACGCCCGAAAT
>CAYNDW010000585.1:0-2295 GCA_964395375.1 uncultured Cytophagia bacterium | reverse complement strand
GTTAGGAAAGGAGTTAAGGTGCCAAAAATCAGTCAAATAAAAGCCCGCGAAATTTTTGCTGATGGCATCTATCGCCTCGCTCAAGGCTTGCGTCTTCACCTCTGCCCCATCCAAGAACATCGCGCCGCGACAGTGCGTGCCGATCTCGACAAGCTGCACGCGGTGGCCGTGCAGCGGCACTTCAAACAGATGCGCTTTGTGTTTATCAAGATAAAAAGCGGCCATGCACACCGCGCGCTCGTCTTTGAGGATCAATTCTTCGAGCGTGCTCTTGCCGTCGCCAATCACCGCGGGAAAACGTTTGTCCGTGATCGCGTAAATATTGCCGCGCGCTTGTTTGGGATAGCGATAATAGAACACGCCGAACTCTTCGCCGGGCGCATACTCCTGCGCAATGACGGGATGAGGCGCGCGCGACAAATAACTTTCGAGTTGCTGCTCCGAACGAATGATGACCACGCCCTCACCGCGCTGGCCCGCGTCGGGTTTGAGCACGAGCGGAAAAGTAAGATCGAGTTCCGCCATGAAACGCCGCGCTTGCCGCAAACGCTGTTCGAGAGTCGAGGCTTCGATCAACGTATGCCGCGCAATGTAGCCGTCCGCGCCGGCAAGCTTGCGCAAGATGTCGGATTTCGATTCGCCGATAAAGCCGCTCGCGTGAATGCCGGGATTGGTCACGGTGAATAAAGTAAGCGAACGATGCTTGAGGGCGAGATAGAGCACATACAAAATCACGGGCGGATAAAACATCCACATCGGCCAAAACTCCCAGCGCGTTTTGCGCCGCCACGCGGAGAGCAACATTCTTCGTCCGCGAAAACTAAACAGTGGCACGATGAGTTTGATCAGCAACCAAAGCGCAAACGCAATGAGGGCAAACGTGAGCAAAGCGTATTTCGAATACAGCGCGAGATAGTCCAGCATCGAACTGCCCAACCATGAGGAAAGCCCCACGAGCAGCGGCGTCCACGCGATCGCGGCGATAAAAAAGTAGAGCGAGAACCTCCAAAAACTCGCGCCCATCAAGCCCGCGGCAACATAGGTGGGCAATCGGCTGCCGGGTAAAAAGCGGCTCGCTAAAATCGCTTTCGCGCCCTCGCGCTCAAACCACTGCTCGGCGTGCGCGAGCGAGTTCGGCTTGATGAACCAATTGAACGGCGCGCGCGTGAGCACCGGTTCGCGCAGATACCGTCCGGCAAAAAATAAAAGCATGTCGCCAAAATAAATGCCGAACAAGCACGCGAGCGTCGCCGGCACAAATCCCATGGTGCCGTCGGCCACAAGCAAACCCGCGCCAATACAGGTCAAATCTTCACTCACCCACGTGGCGAGCGCGAGCATGAGCATGAGCACAAACAACGTGATGCCGCTCGGCTTCGGGCGTACGCTCGGATCAAACGGCTCGCGCGCATGCGCGATACGCTGCGGCTCGGCTTGGCTGCGCGTGCGCGCCTCTCCCCTTTCAACCTTTTGCGCGAAGGCATTCACGGCGTTCATCATTTCTTGCGGGCGGCTGAAGATCAAACCATGTCCGCCGTGCTCATCGAGCAACAACTCACTCTGCGGCATCAAGCGCTCGTGCTCCAACGCCGCGGGCAAGGGAACGAGGTCGTCATCCTTGCCGTGAATGATGAGGGCCGGGCCGTCGTAGCTTTGCAAAATTTTTCGCAGCGGGCGTTGATCGGTGTCGTAAAAATTGCGCGCGTAGGACACGTTGAGATAAGCGTCGTCCATATAGCCGAAATGCGGGAAGCCTTCTTGCAACAACCACAGGCCAACGAGTTGCGCGCCATGCACAAGATGGTTGAGATGATAATTGCCGAACAATTCCAACTCTTGCGTGCCGATAGCGGAGAGCATACACAACGATTGCACGCGCTCCGGCGCTTGCGCAATCAACTCCAATCCCACGCCGCCGCTCATGCTGTAACCGACCACGTGCGCGCGCGCGATCTGCAATTGCTCCAAAAGCTGCTTCAAGTACAGCGCGTGCGCGGCCACGGAGTAATCCGGAATTTTCCACGTGTAGCCGCGAAAGCCCGGCAGATCAGGAACGAGCACGCGACACGTTTGCGCGAGGAAGTGCGCCGAGGCATTAAATGTTTCCGAAGCCATAGGGCTGCCGTGCAAGAGCAGCACGACCGGCGAATGCGCGATGCCCTCGGGTTGCAAATCTTGATAAGCGAGTTGAACGGAGTCGGAGAGAAGTTGCCCGTCGCGCACGGCTTGGAGCGTTGCAACACGTTGATTCGGACGCGGGCGTGAAGCGGGGCTTTGCCAGCGCACGAGATGGGA
>CAYNDW010000584.1:0-4630 GCA_964395375.1 uncultured Cytophagia bacterium | reverse complement strand
CCGTAATAGAGCTCGTACATCGGAGAGCCCTGGAGCTGCTTGATCGATCCCTTGCTGAAGATCACCAACGGGCTTTTTGCCTTGGAATAGAGATCGAGAAAAACTCCGTTCCGCTTTTTGGCCTTTGCCAATTGACGGAACTTGTTGATGATCACCGTCCAGCTGACCAACGAGAATACGAGCAAGACGGAAATCGTGATCTTGCCCTCCAGCGTCGCGTGACTCAGCGCGAACGCCACTCCACCTGAACCCATATCCATTCGCAGGACTCCTTCCTTGGCTTAACCGCCCGACTTTATTTCCGGCTTCACATCGACCTGAATGACGACTCCGTGCTTCATGCGGACGGATTTCGCCAGTTGGCTCTTGCGATCTTTTTCACCGTCTTTGTTCGACGCCATCTGTTTAGGTTGAGCGTTCTGACTGGCTACCTCAGCGGCGGATTCTTGAACGGAGTCAGAAGACTTGGCCGAGGTGCTGACCGCTGCAGAAGTGGCTGAAGCAGATGCGCTTGCCGAACTTCCGGACACTGGAGCGATAGGCGCTGTGACACCCCCTGACCCGGTTCCGACGACGACTGACGGGCCGCTGACATTCACCGTTGGAGGAATGAACACATTGCCGACGATGCTGCCGCCCTGGAAATTCACCGTCGGCGCGAAAATTTCGACCCTTCTTCCCTGAATGCCGGCGGGCGGGATATCGACGCTGACCCGTTCGGACACCAGGGCGAGGTCTCCCAGTTTCAGGGAGTTGATGTAGGGCTTCAACTGGGTCTCGTTGAAGATCGGTTCGCGTAGAGCCTTTAACCGGTTCGCTTCCGCCACCAGCGCCGACGAATCCTTTCCGAAGAACTGCTCTCTCTCGGCTTTGAGCAGTAGCGCCTCGATTTCAGGATCCTTGAATTCAATAAACGTGAGTGGGCGAGGGTCATTCGGATGGAACGTCGAGATTCCACTGGCCGGCACGCGGATTGTGAATCTGACGATGCTGCCGTCAGGACGCGTCTGCTCGACGATCTGCTCAACTGCCTCATTTCTCGATCCGCTCCCGGCATTGATCCTGCCATGTGTCGAAGTGAGGTTGATGTCGCCCCCATTGAACGTTGAGATGCGCGAGGTCTCCACGTCGATGTTACCTTTGGCGAAGGCATCGATGGCTCCACCTCCCAAGGTTACAATCCCGAGTGGAGTGCCCTTGGTATCGGGGTTTGTGGCGCTGGACCCGACGGTCACGACGCCAGGAATGGACTGGACCTTCGTCACTTGACTGGACGGGACCAGCATCACGGTCCCGTCGGCTGCCACCAGCACGAAGTTCCCCTCGACGAGCACCGGATCGAATCCTGACAACTTTTGGGATGGGTCGATCGGGGCTTCCGCCCTCAGGACCTGAACCGGCTGGCCGTTCTTGGTGAGAAGGGCGTCTCCTCGTTCCACGAGACTCAGATGCAGCGTCACGGGATCGGCTAGGATTTGCGCTCCATCGAGCACGACAGGCTCTCCCTTAAAGTTCACGGTCTTGCCGGCGACCTGGATGACAGATCGGCCCCCGACTTGAACCACCGTGCCGACGACCGCCACCGGTTTTCCATCCACCACAAGAGGGACGCCGCTCGCATCCACGAGCCGATCGACGCCCGGTCCATGGAGAGAAATTGTAGCTCCGTTGTAGGAGGCGATCCGCGACCGGTCCATTTTGATCGACCCTCCCACCTCCACGTCGAGAAAGCCCCCTTTGTCGACGTCTGAGGTCGGCTCCGGCAGGAAACGGAAGTTGATCCCGGTGCTGTCCGCCAGATCCAACAGGCCTCCCACCTTCACCCTCGCGGTGCCGGTGCCGGCAAAAGTCAAGTCGCTTGGAGAGGCCTTTCCGGTCGTTGCCGCGCTCCTCATGTTGAGGCTTCTACCTGCTTTGACCGTGGCGACGACTCCCTCCGGAACTCCAATGGTCGCTCTCACCGCCTCTATATCCGTCGCGGCCTGCAGCGTCACGCGCTTGTGGTACGGGACGCTCCCAAACTCGAAATTGACCGTCTGGATCTTGCCGGACCTGGCCTCGACCACGACATCCTGGACTGAGTGCACTGGAACGTTCGTCGCCTTGTTCCCCGATTTAAGAGCTGAAGCGAATTGATTCGGGTTGAATGTTCTGTTGAGGAACGGCTGTATATCGATTTCATGCAGCTTGATCGTCGGCGCGGTCGTTTTGACCGTAATGAGTGGAAGCCCGCTGGACGGCTTCTCAATATTATTGAAAACCTGGAAGTCTTTGGTCCAGATAAAGGGACTCAGTTTTGGGTCTCGGACTGCCTCCTTGAAATTGACCAGCTTCCATTGTCCTCCCGGCACATTCTTGAACCCGACGAAGATGTAGCCGAACCTTTCATCAGCAACTTGCTCGTCGATCTGCACACCGACGATGTCCTTTCCTGCCGAGAGTCTGAGTGCGCCGGTTGTCGAGGGCCAGAAACTCACATCGCTCTCGATAAAGATGTTCCCGTTTTCCGTCTCCGCAATGAAGGAAGCAGGATAGATCGCCCGAGCAATATCGATTCCGCTCGATCCCGTGACCCTGGGATTGAGGAAGATGTCTTCTTTCGCCTTGAGCACGACCAGATTCGAAGGATCGACCGTCAACCTAATAGTGCCGGTGGTATCGGACGCGCCCATATCCTGAACCCTTCCGAGGTAAATGCTGCCGGACTGGGCCGTAAGATTGATGGGCCCCTTGCCCAGCGTGAAGTTCGCATACTGGTCGGAGTCGGTCGTTGTAACCCCCTTCTGAGCCCCGCCGATATTGCGCCCCGCTGTCACGGTGGCCGTGCCGTTGGCCAGAACGAATCCAGGGCCAACAAACTGGCCGCCGACAGAGCCGCCGACAACATCCCTTCCGGCGGTGATCGTCAGATTTCCAGGTCCATCCAGACGGATCCCAGCGAGGAGCCTCGGAAGCAGATTATTGACTCGTACGGTCGGGCTGATGATATCGAGCCCGGCGACCAGGGCGAGGTTGCCGCCAGCCGCAGAGATCCTCAACGTCGAGAGCTGCCCGAATGAATTGACCAGGCTGATGTTCCCGTTGGGAGCAGAGAACTGCATGTGGCCGCCGGACCCGGTGGCCACATGCGAGTTGCTGAAGAGGATATCGCCGGCCGCCGATCCGACATAGTCCCATCTGGTCCCCGAATTGTCGTTCGTGAGCCGCGCATTGTCAAAGCGCAAGTTTCCACCGGCGACGAAGCTCAACGTGCCGGTGGCCCCGGACAAGTTCCACCCGGCGCCGAGATCGTACTGCCCCGTGACGACTAAGTCGCTGCCGACTGGCGACTGAAAGGTGACTTCCGACGCGCCGCTGCCTTCGAAACTCGCGAACTCGCTGGGTCCTACGGTCGACGTCGTGACCGTCGGATCGATCAAGAACCGCCCGCCCTTGAAGCCGGCGATCGCGCGGCCGAGAAACTGGCCTCCCAATCTCACGGTTGCGCCGCTCACTTCGGCAAATCCTCCGTGGCCTCCGTTCTTGCCTCCGGATACGTCCACCACGGCGCCCTTCTGAAAAGTCGCTGTGCCGTTCTTCAAGTCGGCGATGGCCCGGATCGTGCCCCCGCGTGAAACTCCTTCATCGCCTCCGCGCGCGAGGGTGCGGCTCCCATCCTTCAGCGTGACGGCTTCGCTGGCAAGCAATTCGATCTTTCCATGTTGCTCGCGCACGCTGTCGGCCCGGATCAAGCCTTCTTGATTGACCATCCGGCCAGCCAAGGCGATACTGCCGCCGTCTGCGATTAGATCCTTCACATTCACGGCTTGTCCGAGAGGGTTGGAGAGTTCGGCGAGAAACCCGCGTCCGTCTGGCCTGTTCGAAAGAAAGGCCTTCGCGCCGGCAGCCAAGACGATATTCCCTCCTGGACTCGTGATGACCCCGCTGTTTTCGACATTAGGCGCCAGCAGATACACGCCGCCATGCGAGGCATTGATGGCGCCCATGTTCTTGACGAGGCCTTCGATGCCCGTTCCCTGGAACAGATAGTGGCCGGCGAGGAAATTGGCGCTCGACAGATTCAGAGACGAGGCGATCAACCCACCGACATCGACCTGCGCATTGGGGCCAAACATGATGCCGTTGCGATTGAGAAGGATCACCGTTCCATTGGCGCGTAGTGATCCGAGTATTTGGCTGGGGTTCTGATCGAAGATATGATTGAGCGCAATCGCCTGGGCATTCGGTTGAATGAACTGCGTCACTTCGTTCTGCGCGATATTGAACTGCTGCCAGTTAATGATGGCCTGCTGGGAGGCCTGCGCGATCGTGACGTGCGACGTGCCGAGGCCTGACACCGCCGCCTGGCCTCCGACCACGTCCGGCCCGATCGGATTGGCCAAGACGACGGGGACGACGATCAGTTGCGCAAGATACGCCAGGAGAATCAGACCGGAGATAACCCGTTTGTGTGTCATGGTGTTGCGATCCTTGTTCATCAAAATGCAAGGCCGACGGAGAAATGCACAAACGTGTCGCCCCGTTTCGTATTCAAGGTCTCTTCGAGCGCGAATCCTTGATCGATGATGAGCTGCCCCACATCTTTGGGAAACTTCACTCGAATCCCAGCCCCCACCCCTTCGAGCCGGAA
>CAYNDW010000583.1:0-4638 GCA_964395375.1 uncultured Cytophagia bacterium | reverse complement strand
CGTTCATGACCATTAGAAGCAACGGTATCTTCGCCCCAACCTCAGTCGGTGTCATTCAGAAGGAATCCTTTTGAGCACTGGAGAAGAATCTATTTGAGATTTATCTCTAGTGCTAAAAAAGATTCCTACTGAATGACATGAAACAGAAAGAACTCTTCATCAAACTTCATGCGTCTTTATTTCAGCCCCAGTGCCGCGACGTATCCTGCATTCAGACGTGTTCGTTCAAACCGCACATTCTCCAACAACGCCGCGAGCGCGGCGCGGCTGTGCGCGATGGGCGGACGATGTTGTTTGATTTTTTCGGGATCGAGGTTGCGCACCTTTTCATACGCGATGATTTCATCCCAATACGCAGGCTTCTCGAAGGAACGAATGCAGCTCGGCGCGTCCATTTTTTTATAGGGCCAGAAGCACCAGCCGATCTTGTGTTGCTCTAAAAGAGTGCGAAACGTCGCGATCCACTCGTCCGTATTCTCGCCGGATTCGCCGAGCCAGAGCGGGACGTTGTGCTTCGCGCTGAAATCGAGGTACTCTTGAATTTGTGATTGTTCCGGCGGGGTCCAATACTTGTGAAAAGTATAAGCGAGATTTTTGGCGAACGGAGCGCCGAAGACTTTGAAGTTCGAGTTCCACTGCGCGCCGCCGAGGAAGATGACGTGCTGCGGATCGATCTCGCGCACGGCAGCGACGAGACGTTTGTACAACGGCTCCAATTGCGGGTTGAATTTCTCATAACCTTCGAAGTGTGGAATCGGCTCGTTGAGCAAATCATAACCAAGCACCGTCGCTTCATCGCGATAACGCGCCGCGATCTTGCGCCACACTTCAACGAGACGATCTTGGCACTCTACGCTTTCGAAGAGCCACGGATGGCCCACGCTGTCGTCGATGTTGGTTCCGGTTTGGCCGCACGGCGCGGCGTGCATGTCGAGAATGACGTACAGCCCTTCGGCTTTGCTCCACGCGATGGCGCTATCCAACAACGCAAAGCCTTCCTCCAACCAAACGTGAGGATAATCTTCCGGCGTGAGCAGTTTGTAATTGAACGGCACGCGCAGCGAGTTCAACCCGATTTGCTTGAGATAGCGAATGTCCTCGCGCGTGATGTAGTTCGCTTGAAATTTCTTCCAAAACGCATTCGCCTCTGCCGGGCCAACGAGTTCTTTGACGAGCTGTTGAATTTGCCACGGCGCGGTCGCGACTTCGAGCTTGAACATGTAGCCTTCGGGCATGAGCCAATTGCCGAGGTTCATGCCGCGCAGCAATATCGGCTCGCCCTCGGGTGTGACGAGCTGTTGGCCTTCGGCGCGCACGAAGCGCGGTTGTTCGCGCTTCTCGCAACTCAGCATGACGGCAACAAATAAAACCAAGATAATTGCGTGTACCTGAGGGAGAGCGCAAAGTTTCCCGGCCCTTCGGCCACCGAAAATTTTTAGAGGTGGGCGTTTACTTTTCTTTGGGGGTTGATCGTGCAATAGCTCGTTCGAAACATTCATGCAAGCTGCTCGCGGGAAGGATGCGGCGGGTTCACTGCCAATTCGCGGCCGTTGCGATAAAAACCGCGGCGACAACGTCGTGAGTTTATTCCAAAATTTTATACCGATAATCAATCTCCGCGCTCGGGCGCAATTGGTTCGAGACCGAGCAATAGGTTTCTTGCGAAAGTTTGATCGCGCGTTCGAGTTTGTCCGCGGGAATGTTGTTGCCGCGAATGCGATACTCAATCATGATCTTTGTATAAATCTTGGGATGATTCTCCGCGACCTCGGCCTCGATGCCGATCTCGAAGCTATCGAACTCCACTTTCATCTTTTTGAGAATGGAGACCACGTCGATACCGGTGCAACCCGCGAGCGCCATGAGCATGAGTTCGCCGGGCCGCGTGGCCGAATCCAATCCGCCCGCGTCCGCCGGGCCGTCAATAACGAGAGAATGATTCGCATGCCCGAGTCCGACGAAGCGCATGCCGTCGATCCATTTCACGAGCGCTTGCTTCATGCCTTTGCTCCCTTGCCATTACGTGGTTGACGCAACTTCAAGATGACCTCTTCACCCAGGCCCGTGTATTTTGAAATCTTGTTGAGCGGCTCGCCATTTTCTAACATCGTGCGGGCAAATTCCAGCTTTTGGAGAGTCATTCCTTCTCTTTTCCCTGCTCTTTTGCCTGCATCACGCAGTTGCGCTTTCTCTTTTCTAATGGATTCGATTAACATAGGAGCCTCCTTTTTACCTTGGTGAATATTTTCAAAAAGACGATAGTCACTTTCAGTGATTCTTTCGTGAACGAACAGTTGCTCTAACCAATTGAAGAAGAGCGACACGGCTTGTTTGTCGGCGATCCGAGCAGAAAGCTTTCGAAACTCCTGCTCGAGCAAAACGGCGTCGTAATGCGCTTCGGCCAGAAACAGCGTCGAGACGATATTCCCAATTTGCAGCAGCGTTTTCCGGCTAAACGAATTGATCCGAAGGGGAAAACATTCGAAGCCAATTTTATATTGGCCCAATAACTCTGCGCCCTCGATAAGCGCGTCGAGAGTGAGCGGCAGCGTCCAACGCCGTTTGCCATTGTAGAGTAAAATCGGAAACACCGGCGGCAGCACGCGCAGCTTCTTTTCCGAATCAAGCAAGTGGCGATAAAAGTCCAAGAGGTATCCGGCCATTTGCACGACGGTGAAGCGCTCCGGCGCGGATTTGAATTCCAGCAGGACCACAACGTAGACGTCGCGGCCGTGCAGTTTCACTTTATACAGCAAGTCGCTGAAAGTCTTTTTGTACTTCTGCGAAACGAAAGTGTCTTTGAGCATCTCGCATTTGGAAAAATCCAAATCCTTTACCCACTTCTCCGGCACGAAAGAGGTGAGCAGTTGCCGAAAGATTTCTTTGTTGGAGAACAGCTTTTTGTAGCCGAGGTCGTGCATCTCTTGCATGGATTGCCTCATTCCGGGTGAAGTGAGCAAACCAAGATTAGCGGCGCTTTGCTGCGGCAAACGATAGAGTATTTTTGCCGCAAAGTCAAGATGAGGCTTGGCGAAACAAAGTTTCGCGGGCAGGGCGTTTTCAATCGGAAGCTTGGGCATGCGAAGCAATCATAAATAAAAAGGGCAAACCCTAAGGCCTGCCCTTGTGCTACCGCCATCAAGACGGCGAATAAACTTTTGCGAAACAGAGTTGCGCGAGCAATGGCGTTCCCAATCTGGAGATTGGGAACGAGAAGAATTCTAAACACAATCAAGCCACGGCCACGCCGTGGCCGATCAAACTTCATTACCTCCTCAACATGATCTTCTGCGTCGAATGAAATTCCCCCGCGCTCATCTTCATCACATACACCCCGCTGGGCAGCAATCTTCCCGCATCGTCTTGGCCTTCCCACGCGAGGCGATGAATGCCCGCGGGCTTATGCGCGAGAAGCAGCGCGCGCACTTGTCTTCCGAGCAGGTCATAAACCTGTACGCGCACTTCGCTCGCGCGCGGCAGGTGCAAGGTGATCGTGCTCGCATTCGCGCCGGCATAAAACGGATTCGGATAAGCGCGGTCTAATTTAAAGCTCGTGGGCAGGCCTTCGGCATTTTCAGCAACGCCAGTCGCGCCGATTTGCACCTTCCAATTCAACTCCAGCGTGTTGAAACCGTCATTCACCGCCAAGCGCACGGTGTGCATGCCTTCGCTATAAAACACGCTGAACAAGCTGAAGCCCGCGCCGAACGAAAGCGGGAAATCATCGACCGACCACACATACGTGAGCGGATCATTATCCGGATCGACGAAGCTCACCACAAAATTCACCGTGTCTTCTTTCGTCATCGTGATCGTTTGATTTGTGACCGGCGCCACGCTTTGCGCCACGGGCGCGTTGTTGTTCGCCAGCGGCTGCGTGCGCGCGAACGCGAGATCGAAACCGGGCAGAGGCGAGACGAGCGCTTCGCCGGGCGTGGGCGCGCCGAAATAATTATAGCGCGCGTTGATGATCGGCGTCGTGTCCGTGCGCGAAAGCTCTTTGCCGCTTGCGCCGCCGGTGTTGTTGAAGATGTCGTTGCCGCGGCCCGCTTCGCCGCCGATGACGGGCACGATCGTGCCGCGACAATAAATCGCGCCGCCCACTTCGCCGCCTTCGACCGTGTTCTGCATGATGCGGCTCGAATGCACTTTCAGCGCCGCGTCTTCCAAATACAAAGCGGAGCCTCGGCCCGGCGCTTTATTCCCCTGCAACGTGCTGCTGAAAATCACGCCGTCGCTGTTGCGGATGAATGCGCCCGCGGCATTGCCCGTGTTCCCGTTAAAGCGGCATTGCGAAATCTGCAAGCCCTTCACACTCTCCGCGGCGAGACCGCCGCCGAAGCCGCTCGTCGTATTCTTGTTCAAAGATACATTCGCGAGCACGAGGCTCTTCACATTACGGGCGCGCAAGCCCGCGCCGTTATCGCCGGCTTTGCCGTTGATCAAAGCCAGATTGCGCACCTCGATACTCTCCGCGTCCGCAATCTCCAACAAGCGTGCGCTGAAAATGCCGTTGAGCAATACGCTATCCGGATGCGTGCCCACCAAACGCGTGCGGCTCTTCAAAGCGAGAGGAAATTTTTCGCCGTTCGTTGCGCTCGAATAAGTGCCCGCGGCCAAGCTGAGCGTGATGCGATC
>CAYNDW010000582.1:0-4639 GCA_964395375.1 uncultured Cytophagia bacterium | reverse complement strand
CTCTTCTACATTTTCTGGGAAGTGATGCTGCTGCCCATGTACTTTCTCATCGGCATTTGGGGCGGCCCGCGGCGCGAATATGCGGCCATCAAATTTTTTCTCTATACGCTCTTCGGCTCGGTGTTGATGCTCATCGCCTTGCTTGTGCTTTATTTCAATGTCAAAGATCCCGTCACCGGCGGGCACACGTTTAATATGCTGCACATGATGGATCAGAGCAATCACATTGGATTGCTGACGCATTTCAACGTGCGCTTGATGCTTTATGCCGCGCTCTTCATCGGCTTCGCGATCAAAGTGCCCGCGTTTCCGTTTCACACCTGGCTGCCCGATGCGCACGTCGAGGCGCCCACGGCGATCAGCGCCATTCTTGCCGGCGTGCTGTTGAAGATGGGCACCTACGGCATGTTGCGCATCAGCTTTCCCGTGTTGCCCGACGCCGTGAAATATGGTCCGTTCGCTTACGGCTTCGCGACGATTGCCGTCATCAGCATCGTGTACGCCGCGTTCTGCGCCATGGCGCAAAAAGATTTGAAGAAGCTCGTGGCCTATTCTTCCATCGGCCACATGGGCGTCGTCATGCTCGGCATGATTGGCCTCACGCCGCTGGGCATGAACGGCGCGGTGCTGCAAATGTTCAATCACGGTACGGTCACGGCCATGCTCTTCCTTCTCGTCGGTGTGATCTATGATCGCGCGCATCATCGCGACGTGGATGGCTTCGGCGGTCTTGCGACGCAGATGCCCATTTACACCGGCATCATTACCATCGCCTTCTTCGCCAATCTCGGTTTGCCCGGCCTTTCGAGTTTCATTAGCGAAGCATTCAGCTTCCTCGGCGCATTTAGTTCTACGACCTTCGATTTGAAAATTTACACAATGGTTTCCACGCTCGCCATCGTGCTGGTCGCGGGCTACATGTTGTGGACGTTGCAGCGCATGTTCCTCGGCAAGCTCAATCCGAAATACGCGGACCTGCCCGAAATCAATCGCCGCGAACTCTTCACCCTCGTGCCGCTCGCCGTGATCGTGATTTATCTCGGCATTTTCCCTTCCGCGATTTTGGACATGATGGAAGTGACGCTGAACAATCTTGTTGTTGTGGTGAAAGAAGCGAATCCCGCGATGTGGGGAATGGGGCAGTGAACAGTAAGCAGTGATCAGTAATCAGTGAACAGTTGGTAGAAGTGAACAGTTGATGAATGCGATGCGCCCTCTTGGCCTGTCATCCAGAAGGGAGCCTTTTAAGCACTGGCACGCGGCTTAGAGTGACACAGATTTTTACCGGAACGACGAGCAACAAAGTTATTTGCAATGCTTGTTTCATCAGGGTTAAGTATGGCTTACACTGTTCAAAAGAAACGCAAAGTCTCGTTACGCGAACTGGCGCACGACCAAGCGCCCGTCACGTTTGAAAAATTTTACGCGCTTGCCGAAGAGAGCAAGAAGTACGACTTGATCGACGGCAAAGTCATTCGCGATGCGCCCCTTCCGCACCACAGCCTTGTCGTTAGTTGGCTCATTGCGTTGTTGAAGCTTTATGTTGAGCAATTGGACCTCGGCGAAATTATGGGCGCGCCGGTCACAGTCCGCCTCTCCACTTATCAAGGGCCGGAGCCGGATGTGCTCTTTATCAGCAAATCTCGTTTGGGCATCATCGTCGAGAAATATATCGATGGTCCGCCGGATCTCTGTATTGAAGTGATTTCAAGAAGCACCCGCAGGTTGGATCGCGGTCGTAAATTTGTGCTCTATGCTGAATATGGCGTGAAGGAATATTGGATCATTGATCCGTTTCGCGACGAGGTGGAGTTTTTTGAAAACGTTAATGGCGAATGGCGCATTATTCAACCCGATGAAAAGCAGCGTTTGCACTCCAACGCGCTGCGCGACTTTTGGCTGAAACCGGAATGGGTGAGCGCAAGGAATTTGCCGCCGGTGTTGGCTACTTTAAAAGAAATTTTGGGTGAGCAAAAAGCTGAACTCGAGGTTTGATTACGAAATGGCTTACACGGTTCAAAAGAAACGCAAAGTCTCGCTGCGTGAACTTGCGCACGACCAAGCGTCCGTCACGTTTGAAAAATTTTACGCGCTTGCCGAAGAGAGCAGAAAGTATGACTTGATCGACGGCAAGGTCATTCGCGATGCGCCGGTCATCGACAAGCACGGCCGCGTCGTCGCTTGGTTGATGCACGCTTTGATGAACTACGTGGAGCAATTCGATCTCGGCGAAGTTTTAACCGCGCCTGTAACCGTGCGGCTTTCAAACTATCAAGGCCCGCAACCGGACGTGCTATTTGTGAGCAAGCAACGCAAGCACATTGTTCTGGAAAAGTACATCGATGGCCCGCCCGATCTTTGTGTTGAAGTGACCTCTCCAAGCACGCGCAAACTTGATCGCGGCCGCAAACTCATGCTCTATGCCGATCACGGCGTGCAAGAATATTGGATCATCGATCCGCTTGGCAATGCGGTAGAAATTTTCGAGAACTTGAACGGTGAGTGGCGCCTCATTCAACCGGATGAAAAGCAGCGTTTGCATTCCAAAGTTCTTCCCGGCTTTTGGCTGAAAGCCGAGTGGCTCATCGGCGAGACGTTGACGCCCGTGAATACCACGCTAAATGAGATTCTCGCTGAGAGAAGTTGAAAGGAACGAAATGGATTTTTCCGCACGCATACAAGACAACATTGCAAGCCTCGGCCACTTTCTGCCGGAATTCGTGCTCGCCGGTTTGATGATTGTTTTGATGATCATGGACATCACGATCAAGCGCGAGCACACACCGTGGCTCGGCGTGGTCACGATCATTGGCGGCATCCTCGCGCTCATCGCGGTGATCGCGCAATACAATGAGCCGGCCATCGGCATCTTCAACAACATGATGGCCGTGGATCGCTTCGCGGTTTTCTTCAAGCTCATCTTCCTCGCCAGCATGATCATGGTGGTGTTCCTCTCGTTCTCTTCGCTCGAACTCGCGGGCCGCAACGTCGGCGAATATTTCATTCTGCTCGTCGCCACCACGCTCGGCATGTTTTGGATGGCCTCGGCCACGAGCTTGCTCACCATCTTCATCGCAATTGAAACCGTGAGCATCACTTCGTTCGCGCTTGCCACGTATCTCAAAACCGTGAAGCGTTCGAGCGAGGCCGGCCTGAAGTATACGATCTACGGCGCGTTCTCCACGGGCTTGATGCTCTACGGCTTCTCATTGCTCTACGGCCTCACGGGCACGCTCAACGTTCATGAAATCGCGCAGAGCCTTTCTGCAAACACGCCGAATCAACTCACATTGTTCGTTGCATTCTTGCTCATTCTCGGCGGGTTCGGTTATAAGATCGCCTCGGTGCCGTTTCACTTTTGGGCGCCGGATGTTTATGAAGGCTCGCCCACGCCGGTCACGGCATTTTTTAGCGTCGGCCCGAAAGCTGCCGGTTTCGCTTTGCTCATTCGTTTCGTGACCACCGGCCTTTCGACTTCGAACGGCGACGCCACGGCTTGGTCTGCAATTGCAGGCGTGAATTGGCAACAACTGCTCGCGGTCGTTTCTGCCGCAACGATGACGCTCGGCAACCTCGTTGCGATCTCGCAAAACAATCTCAAGCGGCTCTTGGCTTATTCAAGTATCGCGCACGCGGGCTATGCTTTGATGGGAGTCGTGTTGCTCACGCCGGAGGGCATCAACGCGACGATGTTCTATCTCGTGGCGTATTATCTCATGAATCTCGGCGCGTTTCTCGTGGTGATCGTGGTGCAGGAATTGATCGGCAGCGAGCGCATTCAAGATTATCGCGGCCTCGGCTTCCGTGCGCCATGGGTGGCCGCGTGCATGACGTTGTTTCTCTTCTCGCTCACGGGCCTGCCGGTCACCATCGGGTTTGTTGGAAAGTTCTATTTGCTCGCGGCCATCATTCGCGGCAACGAGCAATTCTATTGGCTCGCCATCGTTGCGATCCTCAACACGGTGATCTCGCTCTATTACTACGCGCGCATCTTCAAAGCTATGTACCTCGAAACGCCGGCGCAGCCTGTGACGAGCAAACTCTCAGTCTCATGGGCCGCCACGGTTTTGCTCGCCGTGTTCGCAATTCCAACGTTCATCCTCGGCCTCGCCTTCGGCCCGCTGCTCGATCTCGCCACAGCTTCGGTGAAATTTTTCTCTGGAAATTTATAAACGCGTAAAGAAGTTTTGAAACACAAAGGCCTTGCTGGTTATGAAACGAGCAAGGCCTTTTTGGTATGGGGCGCGCTGTAGTTATCTTTTTGCGCGATTATACAGGAGTCCCGACAGCATGCTGAGTGCCTGTAGAAAATGTCGTGTAGATGCATACATGTCGTAGGAAAGATCCAAGTTCATCTAGAGAGATGTGATGTTTTGCCATGTCTTGCGGCGTGATTACAATGGTAAGCTTGTCGGCGAATGTCATTTCTGAACACGCCGCCACAAACGATTTTATTATCTCCCGAATAACCTCTTCTCGTGTTTGCGGTAGTCGGGAAAACCCAGTGCCGAGCACTGGCATAACAAGCGGCTCTTTTAGGCCCCGCCGGCCTATATATACCCATAACTTTGCTAGAGATTCCTTGAGGTCATTAAAACTCCCGGATGCAACGCCATGCTCATTCATATCCGCAATCGCG